>NZ_RIBZ01000037.1:0-30223 GCF_003721215.1 Streptomyces botrytidirepellens | reverse complement strand
TGGCACCGCGGCGGCGGCCACGCCCGGCGCCGCCCCGGCAGCCACCCCGCCCGCGGCCCCACGGAAGCCCCGGGCGCTGACGAGCGTCCAGCCCTTTCCGCTCACCGCCGTGACCCTGCTCCCCGGCGCCTTCAAGGACAACCAGTCCCGCAACACCGCCTATCTGCGCTTCGTCGACATCGACCGGCTGCTGCACACCTTCCGCCTCAACGTCGGCATCGCCAGCAACGCCAAGCCCTGCGGTGGCTGGGAGAGCCCGACCACCGAACTGCGCGGCCACAGCACCGGCCACCTCCTGTCCGGTCTCGCCCTGACCTACGCCAACACCGGCGACACCGCGCTCCTCGACAAGAGCCGCAAGCTGGTCTCCGCGCTCGCCGCCTGCCAGGCCAAATCCCCGGCTGCCGGCTACCGGACGGGCTATCTGTCGGCGTTCCCCGAGAACTTCTTCGACCGGCTGGAGGCCGGTAGCGGGGTCTGGGCCCCGTACTACACCATCCACAAGATCATGGCCGGACTGGTCGACCAGTACCGGCTCGCGGGCATTGCCGAGGCCCTGGAGACCGTGCTGCGCCAGGCCGCCTGGGTCGACACCCGCACGGCGAGGCTCAGCTACGACCAGATGCAGCGCGTCCTGGAGACCGAGTACGGCGGCATGAACGACGTCCTCGCCGACCTGCACGCGATCACCGGCGACAGCCGGTGGCTGAAGGTCGCCGAGCGCTTCACCCACGCCCGCGTCTTCGACCCGCTCAGCCGGAACGAGGACCGGCTCGCCGGACTCCACGCCAACACCCAGATCCCCAAGATGGTCGGCGCCCTGCGGCTGTGGGAAGAGGGTCTGGACAGCCGCTACCGCACCATCGGCGAGAACTTCTGGAAGATCGTCACCGACCACCACACATACGTCATCGGCGGCAACAGCAACGGCGAGGCCTTCCACGAACCCGACGCCATCGCCGCCCAGCTCAGCGGCAGCTGCTGCGAGAACTGCAATTCGTACAACATGCTCAAGCTGGCCCGGCTGATCCACTTCCACGCGCCCGAGCGCACCGACCTGCTCGACTACTACGAGCGCACCCTCTTCAATCAGATGCTCGGCGAACAGGACCCCGACTCGGCCCACGGCTTCAACATCTACTACACGGGCCTCGCCCCCGGCTCCTTCAAACAGCAGCCGTCCTTCATGGGCCCCGACCCGAACCAGTACTCCACCGACTACGACAACTTCTCCTGCGACCACGGCAGCGGCATGGAGACCCACGCCAAGTTCGCCGACACCATCTACACCCGCGGCGACCGCAGCCTCCTGGTGAACCTCTTCATCCCCTCCGAGGTGCGCTGGCAGGAGAAGGGCATCACCTGGCGCCAGACCACCGGCTTCCCCGACCAGCAGACCACCACCCTCACCGTCAGCTCCGGCGCGGCCTCCCTGGAACTGCGCGTCCGGATCCCCTCGTGGGCGTCCGGGGCCCGCGCCACACTCAACGGCACCAGCCTCCCCGACCAGCCGAAACCCGGCAGCTGGCTGATCATCGACCGTCAGTGGAAGACCGGCGACCGGGTCGAGGTGACCCTGCCGATGAAGCTGCGGCTCGAACCCACCCCCGACGACCCCGACATCCAGGCCGTGCTGTACGGGCCCGTCGTGCTGGCCGGGGCGTACGGCACCGTCACCGGCATGACCATGCCGCGCCTCAAGCAGGACTCCGTGGTCCAGCAGGCCACCAGCCCGATGCGTTTCACCGCCACCGCGGACGGGCAGAGCGTCACCCTGCTGCCCATCGCCCGCGTCCACCACCAGCGCTACAACGTGTACTGGCTCACCGGGCAGCCCCCCACGCCGCCGCCAGCCTTCGCCGCCTGGTACCGCTTCGACGAGACCTCCGGCACCACCGCCGCCGACGCCACCGGCCGCGGCAAGACCGCCCGGCTCACCGGCGGCGCCACCTGGACCACGGGCCGGACCGGCGGCGCCGTCGCGCTGAACGGCACCAACGGGTACGTGACCCTCGCCGACGACCTCCTCGCGGGCGCCACCGCGTACACGGTCGCCACCTGGGTCCGGCTCGATGGCACCCCCGCCCAGTGGACCCGGATCTTCGACATCGGCACCGGCGTCACCGCCAACATGTTCCTCACCCCGATCGCCGACTCCGGGAAGCTGCGCTTCGCCATCACCGCGGGCGGAGGCGGCGCCGAGCAGCGCATCGAGGCCGCGCCGCTGCCCACCGGCCAGTGGACCCACGTCGCCGTCGCCTACGGCAGCGGCACCGCCGTCCTCTACGTCGGCGGGCGCGAGGTCGGCCGCAACACCCGCGTCACCGTCGAGCCGGTCCACTTCGGCAACCACATCCGCGCCGCCTACCTCGGCAAGTCGCAGTACCCGGACCCGTACCTCAAGGCCGCGTACGACGACTTCCGCGTGTACGGCCGGACACTCAGCGCGAATGAGGTCGCCACCCTGGCAGAAAGCTGACAAGCTCGGGCGGGCGGGCCACGGCCTGCCCGCCCCCGAACCGATCGGCATGGACAAGGACGACGTACATGGCCCACCTCGCGGCGGAGAACCGCTACGACTCCATGCAGTACCAGCGCTGCGGGCGCAGCGGTGTGCTGCTGCCGAAGGTCTCGCTCGGCCTGTGGCACAACTTCGGCGACACCCATCCGCTCGAGACCCAGCGCGCCGTGCTGCGCCGCGCCTTCGACCTGGGCGTCACCCACATCGACCTGGCCAACAACTACGGGCCACCGCCCGGCAGCGCCGAGAGCAACTTCGGCACGGTCTTCGCCCAGGACTTCCGTCCCTACCGCGACGAGCTGTTCATCGCGAGCAAGGCCGGATACCTGATGTGGCCCGGACCGTACGGCGAGTGGGGCTCGCGCAAGTACATGCTGTCCAGCCTCGACCAGTCGCTGACCCGCATGGGCCTGGACTACGTCGACGTGTTCTACTCCCACCGCTTCGACCCGGACACCCCGCTCGAAGAGACGATGGGCGCGCTCGACAGCGCCGTACGGCAGGGCAAGGCCCTCTACGCCGGGCTGTCGAACTACCCGCCGGAGGCCATCGCGGAGGCGGCCGCGATCCTGAAGGAGCTGCGCACCCCGTACCTGATCAACCAGCATCCGTACTCGATGCTCCAGCGCGGGGTCGAGGGCGGGGTGCTGGAGGCCTCCGCCGCGGCCGGCGCCGGTGTCATCGCCTTCTCGCCGCTCGCGCAGGGCCAGCTCACCGACCGCTATCTCAACGGTGTGCCCGCGGACTCCCGCATGGCGCTCGGCCACTTCCTCAAGCGCGACGCGCTCACCGAGGAGCGGCTGACGCTGCTGCACGCCCTCAACAAGATCGCCGGGGAGCGTGGCCAGACCCTCGCCCAGCTGGCGCTCGCCTGGGTGCTGCGGGATCCGCGGGTGGTCTCCGTGCTGATCGGCGCGAGCAGCGTCGCCCAGCTGGAGCAGAACATCGCGGTCCTGGACTCGCCCGGCTTCAGCGACGCCGAGCTGGCCGAGATCGACCGCCTCTCCGCCGAGGCGGGCGTCGAGATCCCCTGACCGGGCGCTTCCCGTCCCCGCTCCCGGGCTTCCTGCACCGGGAGCGGGGACGGGCGGGCCTCAGCGGCCGGTGAAACGCGGAGCGCGCTTCTCGCGGAACGCGGCCATCCCCTCGGACTGGTCCTCGGTGGCGAACAGCGCGTGGAAGGAGCGCCGTTCGAACAGCAGCCCCTCGCGCAGCCCCACCTCCAGCGCCCGTTCCACCGCCTCACGCGCCGCCATGGCGGCCGGTTTGCCGTAGGAGGCGACGGTCGCGGCGATGGCCGCCGCCTCCGCCGTCAGCCGGTCGTCGGGGACCACCCGGGAGACCAGCCCGGCACGCTCCGCCTCCTGCGCGCTCATGGTGCGCCCGGTCAGAATCAGGTCCATCGCCTTGGCCTTTCCGACCAGTTTCGTCAGCCGCTGGGTGCCGCCGATGCCCGGGATCACGCCCAGTTTGATCTCCGGCTGACCGAACGTGGCCGATTCTCCGGCCAGGATGATGTCGCACATCATCGCCAGCTCGCAGCCGCCGCCCAGCGCGTAGCCGGACACCGCGGCGATCTTGGGGGTGCGCAGCGCGGCGAAGGCGTCCCAGCCCGCGAAGTAGTCCTCGGCGAACATCTCGACGGACGTCTTGGGCTCCATCTCCTTGATGTCGGCGCCCGCCGCGAACGCCCGCTCCGAGCCGGTGATCACGAAGCAGCCGGTCCCGGGGTCGCGGTCCAGCGGCCGCAGCGCCTCGACCAGTTCGGCCAGCAGGCCGCTGCTGAGCGCGTTGAGCACCTCGGGGCGGTGCAGCGTCACGGTGACGACGCGATCCTGTCGCTCGATCTTGATGAAGTTCACGGTGTCTCCCTTTCCGGGGTTCGGTCTACGAGTCCCAGATGGCGCCGTACGCGGGGATCCCGCGGCACTCCAGGCCGTGGACCACCTGCCAGGTGAGTTTCTTGTTGGAGATGCAGATGACGGCCTCGGCCCCGAAGTCCGCGTACGCGGCGTGGGCGAGCCGGACCATGTCGGGCTTGCCGTGTTCGGAGGTGTCCCAGATGACCGCGTCGGGCTGGACGGCCAGGATCTCGCCCACCAGGCCGTCGCCGTAGGTCGTCCGGGGGCTGCGGGTCGCCCACACCAGCCGCGCCGGGACCTCCCGGGCCAGCAGATGGGGGAGGCAGGGACCGATGCCGCTGCCGGTGGCCACGTAGACCACCTTGCGGAACAGCGTCTCGATGTTGGCCACGCCCGCGGTGGTGATGCCCTTCACCCACACCCGGGACGGCGCGTCGTCGATGAACTTGCCCGTCCAGTCCCCGGCGCGGGAGATGGTGAGCCGGAACCCCGACTCGCCGGGCGTCGGCACATTGGCGAACGAGTGCCACTCCCGCAGCGGGCTGCGGCTGATCGCCGTCGAGGACCCGGCGAAGGGCGTCACCCCGTGGTTGAAGCGGGCGAGCGCCACATGGGCGGAGGGGCGTTCGACGGCCACCGGCACCCGGCGCAGCCGCAGCCACGGCAGCGCGATGCTGAGGGTGATCACGGCCAGCACCCAGACGCCCGGCGCCGCCAGCAGCCGCCCGGCGGCCGACCCCTCGCCGGGCGCGTCGAGCGTGGTCAGCACGGTCTGCGCCCAGAAGAGCGCGAGCGCGGCCCAGCCGCCGAAGCGGTGGGTCTTCTCGAAGTGGTCGTGGAACCGCGCCCGGAAGGGCGGCAGCGCGGTGGCCGTGATCCCGATCAGCAGGACGACCAGGGCGTACGAGACGGCGAGCGTCGCGGCCGGGGCGGTGTGCCGGGTCAGCGAGGCCACCAGGGCGAGGAACCAGAGGGTGCCCGCGAGGGCGCCGCCGACGTGCACCCCGCCGAAGTGGTAGACCTTCGCCAGCGTCCACCGGATCCTCAGCGGCCAGCTGGTGGGCGCCGCGGTGGCGATGCGGAAGAGCAGATTGATGACGTACTGCTGGCGGATGACGATGGCGACCGCGAAGTTGACGAGCGCCGCGTCGGAGAGCGTACGAGGCGTCAGGCTCTCGCCCGAACGGGACAGCAGGAACGCCAGGTTGACCGCGAGGACCAGGGCGATGAGGCGGTTGTAGTGCATCAGGCGCGGATGCTTCAGCAGCCCGCGTATCCCCGGTGTCCGGGGCGGCAGCGGCAGGTCCGCGGTGTGCGGCGGCGCTTCGGCGCGGGGTGTGGTCACGACGCGAAATGTGGTCACGACGCCACCTCACCGGCCGTGCGGTGCTCGGCGGCCAGCCGCAGCAGGGCCGACTTGTCGACCTTTCCGCGGCTGGTGAGCGGCAGTGCGGGGAGGGTGTGGACGGCCTCCGGCACGCAGTAGTAGGGGAGTGCCCGGGCCACGGCCTGCCGCGCCGTCTCGGGGTCGACCCGCAGCGGGGCGGCGAAGGACACCAGACTGCGGTCGTCCAGCTTGAGCGTCACCGCGCGGACGCAGCCGGGAACCGCCTCGAGGACGGCCGATACGGAGTCCAGCTCGACCCGGAAGCCCCGCACCTTGACCTGGTCGTCGGTGCGGCCCAGGTGCTCCAGCTCGCCGTCGGGCGTCCAGCGGCCCAGGTCGCGGGTGCGGAACATCAGCCGCCCGCCGCCGAGGAACGGGTCGGGCGCGTACCGTTCGGCGGTGAGCCGCGGATTGTGCAGATAACCCGCCGACACGCAGTCGCCACCGGCCCACATCTCGCCGGTCTCGCCGATGGCACACGGGCGCCGCTCGGCGTCCAGGACGTACACGGTGTTGTTGGGCGTCGGCCGTCCGATGGTCAGCCGCAGTGCCGCCGGGTCATGGCGCTGCATGGTGTTGACGATCGTGGTCTCGGTCGGCCCGCACGCGTTGTAGAAGGTGCAGACCCGGGCCCAGCGGTCGGCGAGCGCGCGCGGACACGGCTCCCCGGCGACGGCCGCGACCTTGATCCGTCCGCACAGCTCCGGGTCGACCGCGCTGAGCACGGTGGGGGTCGCGATGACCACGTTCACCCGGCGCACGGTCTCGGCGATGTCGGCGCCGCGGATGACCAGGGTGGCGCCGTGGCCCAGACAGCCGAGGATCTCCCACGCGGCCATGTCGAAGGCCACGTTGAGGATCTGGGACACCCGCAGCCCGGGCCGCATGCCCAGGTCGCCCGGCTCGGTGAGCAGGATGTTGCACACATTGCGATGGGTGACGGTGACCCCGTTGGGCGCTCCCGTGGTGCCGGAGGTGAACAGGACGTAGCAGCCGTCGTCCGGTGTCACGGGCCGGGCGGGGGCGAAGGGGCGCCCGGTCCCCTCGCCGTCGAAGGGGGCGAACGGGTCGAAGGGGTCGGCCATCGCGGTGTCGATCGGGACGACGGTGTGGCCGGGCGGCGCCGGTATGCGGTCCGCGTAGCCGGACGTCGTCAGGATCACCCGGGTCGACGCCGTACGGATGACGTGGCCGAGCTGGGCCGGGGGCGCCAGGCCCGCGTCCTGCGGCACATAGGCCGCACCCGCCTTCAGGGTCGCCAGCAGCCCGACGAGCATGGGGATGGAGCGCCGGACGAACAGCGCGACGTGGTCGCCGGGGCGTACGCCCAGCCGGGCGAGCCGTGCCGCCAGCCGTCCGGCCTGCCGGTCCAGCTCCCCGTAGGTGATCGTCTCGCCGAGGTGCTCGGCCGCGACGGCGAGTGGGGACGCGGTGGCGTGCCGCTCGATGGCCTGGTGGATCAGGGAACAGGGCGGGGTGGCCACCGGCCCCTGGCCGAACCGCTGGAACAGCCGCCGGTCCGTGCCGGAGAGGTGCCGGAGGGGATCGGCGGGCCACTCCGGTCGTGCGTCCCGATGCAGGGTGTGTATCCGCATATGTCGCCCACTCTCGTTCGACAAGTCGGTCGTTGTTCGGCTGATGGAGCCGGGTGCGGGCACGAAGAGCCCAGGTGCGGAGGTGAGGGTGAAAAGTGATGAGCCGTTTGAGGTGCGATAGGTGGCACTTCGGCGAGGAGATCAGGCCCCGCCGACCAGGTCACATGCGCACCGTGTGGCGCGTGATCATCAGCCGTCTCGCTTGGTTGAGAGCTTAAGGACCTGCGCGGCGCGCACGGAAGACGGGCGACGGGCGCAAGTTGGCCAGGATCCCACTAGAGTGCGCCCGCGCGGAAAGATATGCCTTGTGGCCTTGATGCCGACCTGGTAGCGGCAGAAGCGGGGCGGCGCCACCGAAACTGACACCATGTCATCCCGCTCGCCGATGGCCGAGATCCGCCCCGGGCCGCCGTCCGGATAGCATGAACGGCCCGCCCGCACCGCCGCACGGAGACAGAGCCTTGGCCACACAACGGATCCCGGTCCTTCTCATCACGGGTTTCCTGGGTTCCGGAAAAACCACGATGCTCAACCACCTGATGCGCGACAGCGTGGACACCCGGATCGGGGTCATCGTCAACGACTTCGGCAGCATCAACATCGACGCCATGGCCGTCGCCGGACAGGTCGACTCGATGATCCCTATCGAGAACGGCTGTCTCTGCTGCGCCGCCGACGCCTCCGAAATGGACGAGATGCTCGACCGGCTCACCGATCCGGAGCTGCGCATCGACGTGGTCGTGATCGAGGCGAGCGGTCTGGCCGAACCACAGAGCATGATCCGTACGCTGCTGTCCAGCGGCAACGAGCGCATCCGCTACGGCGGCCTGGTGGAGGTCGTGGATGCCGCCGAGTTCGCGAGCACCCGCGACCGCCACCCCGAGCTCGACCGCCATGTGCGCGACGCCGACCTGATCGTGCTCAACAAGACCGACCGGGTGGGGGAGGAGGAGCGGCAGCGCGTCCTGGACACCGTCGCCGAGATCGCCCCGGGGCTGCCCGTCCTCACCGCCGAGCACGGCCGCGTCGACCCCGGCCTCCTCTTCGACCACGAGCCCCGGGACACCCCCGAAGAGCGCTTCCGGCAGCTGTCGTTCGCCGATGTGTGTGCCGAAGAGCACGACCACAGCCGCCATCTCCACGCCGCGTACGAGAGCGTCGAATTCACCACGGCCGAGCCGCTGCACCCGCGCCGGTTCATGGAGTTCCTCGACGCCCGGCCCGCGGGCCTCTACCGCCTGAAGGGCTTCGTCCACTTCGCGGGCGCCGAACCGCAGCGGAAGTACGGACTGCACGCCGTCGGCGCGTACCTCCGCTTCCAGCCGGTGCCCTGGGAGCGCGGGGAGCCCCGCACCACCCAGCTGGTGATGATCGGTACCGGCATCGACGCCGACACCCTCACCAAGCGGCTGACCGACTGCGTCGCGACCGGTCCGGACTCGGAGGAGGTCGACGAGCGGCACATGATGGGAGTGCTGCGCTACGTGGACCAGGAGGACGAGGGCGACCGCGTGTGAGCCCGGCTACCCGAAGTCGGGGAGGGTGACCGAGCCGTCCTCGGCGAGCGGGAACCCGGGGTTGTACGCGACTTCCCAGGCGTGGCCGTCCGGGTCCGTGAAGGCGCTGGAGTAGAAGCCGATGGCATTGACGGCCGCGGGCTTGGTGATCGTCCCACCGGCCCGCTCCACCGCCGCGAGCAGGGCGTCGACCTCCGCCTCGGACCGCACGTTGTGCGCCAGGGCGATCCCGCCGAACCCGGCCGCGGGCCCGGGCTCCAGCCCGCAGTCCCGCGCCAGCTTGTCGCGCCCCCACAGGACCACTCCCAGACCGCCCGCCTGGAAGAACACGGTCTCCTCGACTTCCTGCCCCCGCCAGCCCAGGGCCTCGTAGAAGGCCTTGGCCCGAGCGAGATCGGACACGCCCAGCGTGACCAACGTGATGCGCTGTTCCATGCGATCACGGTACGGCTCGGAGCAGCTGCGGGCACAGCGCCCCGACGAAGACGCGATCAAGTCCTCTCCGGCTCGCCGCCGTCAAGGTTGGCGGCATAACTGGATAGGGTAATCCGGTTGCTAGGGTGGCCCGTATGAACCCCGGCGCCCAGCACCCCGACGACTCCGCCGCCCAGCCTCTGCGCAGTGACGCCGAGCGCAACCGGGGACGGATCATCGCCGCGGCGCGCACGGTGTTCGGGCGTGATGGGCTGAACGCCTCCATGGCCTCCGTGGCCCGCGAGGCTGGGGTGGGGATCGCCACCATGTTCCGCCGCTTCCCCACGAAGGAGGAGTTGGTCGCCGCCGTCTTCTCCGACCGCATGGACGCGTACGCCGACGCGGTCGCGGTCGCCCTGGACGACCCCGACCCCTGGCACGGTTTCGTCGGCTACGTCGAGGCCGCCTGCGCGATGCAGGCCGCCGACTATGGCTTCGCCGACGTACTGACCATGACCTTCCCCACCGCCAAGGAGCTGGAAGAGCGCCGCGACGAGGCGTACCAGGCCATGCTCGAGCTCATCAACCGCGCCAAGGCGACAGGCCGTCTGCGCGAGGACTTCGACCCCTCGGACCTGGTGCTCCTGCACATGGCCAACGCGGGTGTCGTGAACGCCACGGGCGACGCCGCGCCGGATGCGTGGCGGCGCGTCGTCGCCCTCATGATCCAGTCCTTCGAAGCCCCTGCCCGCGGCCCCCTGCCCGACTCGCCCGAGCACGATGCCCTCTACCAGGCCATGCTCCGCGCCAGCCCGGAAGGGCCCACCGCGCCGGCGCCGGACAAGAGCAGCTGACCCCAGGACCGGACGGTCATGCCGGCCTGGCCTTCGGGGCGATGCTGTCAGGGCTGGTGCGGGTCTTGAGGACGAAGTCGAACCGCACAGTCGTGTAGGGGCCCTGGAAGCCTTGTCCGGCGATGTCCTCGGGGTCTTCGTGCAGGAGGGTGTCGGCCTGGAGCGCGGGAGGGGCGCCCGGAGTAGTTGCCGTTGTTGGCCGCGTGGTAGATGTCCAGCTTGGCGCCCGCGAGCGGTTGGCCGTGGCCGTCCAGGACGCGACCGGAGACGACCAGCGGGGTCCCGAGTTCGTCAGGCCGCATCGGCAGGGTGCCGGGGTTGTCGATGTGCGGGGAGCCGGGAAGGTACGTGGGGCTGTTGACGTCTTCGGAAGGCGTGTAGCCGTCCCGGCCGCCCTGGAAGAGCTCGCTGTACAGCGGCATGGCGACCAGCGCCAGGGGAGCGCCGGTGGCCGTCTGGATCCGCTGGAGCAGGTCGGTGACCGTGTTGAGGTCGTCGAAGGTCAGTCCCTCCTCGTCGCGCACGTGCGCCAAGGCGCCTTTGAACGCCTCGACGAGACGCACCGCGCGGGGGTTGATCAGTGCCGGGTCGACGGAGGACGGATCGGTGAGCGTGGTCATGCCGGTCTACTCCTTGGGGGGGCGTCAGCAGGCCGCGGATGCCGACGTTCAACGGGCCGGAAGGCTGAAGACGTGCTCGGCCTGGTCGCGCTTGGTGGTGTGCAGCTCCCAGTAGACGGGGGAGATCTGCTCGGGCTGGGCCACCGGCACGCCGGGGATGACGGCGGTGCCGATCGACACGTCGATGCCGACGTGGGCGGCCTGGACACCGGTGCCGGCCAGCTCCTTGTGCAGGTTCATCGCCCAGTTGCGCAGGGCCGCGGCGGCAGCGTTGACGTTGGCGACCTGGGGGACGGGGTCGATCGAGCCGGCGCCGGTGGTGTAGAGCAGGGTGCCCGCGCCGGCCTCGCGCATCGCGGGCAGTACCGCCTTCGTGGCGGCGATGGCCCCGTAGAGCTGGAAGTTCATCTCGAACTCCACATGCGACGGCTCGGTCTCGGCCGGAGCGGTCAGAGCGGTGGAGCCGAGCGTCCCCACGGGCGAGTACTCCAGGACGTCGATCCCGCCGAACCGTGTGGCGGCGTCCTTGAGTGCCTGGGTGAGCGCATCTCGGTCGAGCACGTCCGCGGGGAACGCTGCGGCGGTGATGCCCTCGGCGGTGAGCTTGCCGACGAGATCGTCGAGCTTGTCGCGGTTGCGGGAGATCAGGGCGACGTCGAGGCCGTGGGAGCCGAAGGTGCGGGCGATGGCCAGGCCCAGCTGGGGGCCGGCTCCGACGATGGCGATGCTGGTCACGGCACAGTCCCTTCGTGAAGGCATGCAGGGGAGGGGCAATGTGGACAGGGCTATCCATTTTGCGAATGCGGATAGCCCTTTCCGTTTCACTATGGATCCTGGTTCACCGCCCTCATCCCACAGACAGGAGATGACTGACATGGCACTGGTCCTGGTGACCGGGGCGTCCAGCGGGCTCGGGCGCAACACGGCGAAGGCGTTGGCCGGGGACGGGCACGACGTGGTCATCCATGTCCGCAACCCGGCCCGTCTCCCTGACGCGGATGACACCGCTTGGTGGAAAGGCGTCGTCACCGGGGACCTCGCCGAGCTGGACGACATCCGTGGCGTTGCGCGGCAGGCCGCCGAGTACGGCCGCTTCGACGCCGTCATCCACAACGCGGGCGTCATGCACCGCCCGGAAGCGGTCACCGTCAACACCGTGGCGCCCTACGTGCTGACGGCCCTGATGGACAAACCGGCAAGGCTCATCTACCTCAGCAGCTCCATGCACCGCACCGGCTCCACCGATCTGCGACGGCTGACCGCGGGCCCCGCCTCGTACGACGACACCAAGCTGTGGGTCACCACCCTCGCGCTCGCTCTCGCGTCCCGCTGGGAAGGAACCGTCAGCCACGCGGTCGACCCCGGCTGGGTGCCCACCCGCATGGGCGGTCGCGGCGCACCGGACGACCTCACCGCCGGACACCGGACGCAGGTGTGGCTCGCCACCCACCCCGACGTGGCCCCGAGCACCGGCGGCTACTGGTACCACCAGCAGACGCAGACACCACACCCCGCCGCGCAGGACGAAGAGTTCCAGGCTCGCGTCATCCGAACCTTGGAGAACGACACGGGTGTTCCGCTCGGCTGACCGCGCCGCGAAGCGCGCGCACGACTCCTTGGCGGTCGCTATCGGGCGACGTAGCCGCCGTCGACGGGGAGGGCGACTCCGACGACGAAGCCGGCTCCGGGGCTGCACAGCCACAGGACGGCCTGGGCGATTTCGTCCGCGGTGCCGAGCCGGTTGATGGGCTGGTTGGCTTCGGCCTCGGCGCGGTCCAGCTCTCCCTTGGCGATCATGTCGCTGACCATGGGGGTGTCGATGGTGCCGGGGCAGACGGCGTTGATGCGGATGCCGCGCGGGGCGTATTCGAGGGCGGCGCTGGTGGTCAGGCCGATGACTCCGTGCTTGGAGGCGTGGTAGGAGGCGCGGCCGGGGATGCCGACGAGACCGCCGAGGGAGGAGCAGTTGACGATGGCGCCGCTGCCTTGGGCGCGCATGTGGCGCAGTTCGTGCTTCATGCCGGCCCAGACACCGCGGAGGTTGATGGCGTTGACGCGGTCGAACCGCTCGGCGGGTTCGTCGGCGGCGTCGCTGGGCGGGATCTGGATGCCGGCGTTGTTGTAGGCCATGTCGAGGCGGCCGAAGGTCTCGACGGTGCCGTCGACCGCGGCGGCGACCTGCTCCTCGTCACTGACGTCACAGGGGAGGGCGAGGACTCGATGGCCTGCGTCGGTGAGTTCCCCCGCGGCCGCGTCCAGAGCGGCCTCGTCGATGTCGGTGAGGGCGACGGCGGCTCCCGCTTCGGCGAAGGCGCGGGCGGTGGCCAGGCCCATGCCGGAGCCGGCTCCGGTGACGAGGGCGACCTGGCCGCTGAAGTCATAGGTGGGGTTCATGGTGTGTTCTCCTATCGAGGATGGCGGTCGGCCGGGTCAGGAGAGGGCTTCGATGGCGACGTGGTCGGCGGTGGCGAGCCTTTCGGCGTCGCGGTCGGCGACGTGGCCGAGGATGACCAGGCCGGTGGAGGGCGAGTCGCCGTCGCGGTAGAAGAGGGCCAGGTTGCCCCAGGGCGCGTAGTAGGCCAGGTCACCGGCCTGAGGCTCGGCTGCCTCGGGCGCACCGGAGGTGTCCAGCTTGCGGGCCAGGTAAGCGATCCGCTCCGTTCGGTGGAAGTCCTCCAGATCAAGGCTGAGCGGGAGCAGGGTGGCGAAGTCGCGGGCGGCGGCGCTGTCGTTCAGGGTGGCGTCGACCTGGTGGCCGTTGATGGTGAGCCGGATGTTCATGGCGGTGTTCCTGCCGGACGGTGCGGTGGGTGCCTGGGCTGTCGCCGTCTGCCGCGGTGCGGAGGGGGCAGCCCCGGGCGGGGTGGCGCCGCAGGAGGTTACGGCCACCAGTACCGCGGCGGCTGGTACCACGCGGGTGACGACGCGAAAGGCGGACGGAAGCATGGTGTCGTCCTGGGGTCGGGGCTGCTGTGCTCGGCATCGGGCCGGATGGTGCCGGGGGGGAGCCGGGGCCGGGCGGCAGGTGCCCGGCCCCGCCGGTGGGCGTGTGGATCAGGGCATGAGAAGGGTCTTGATGGCGCGGCGCTCGTCCATCGCCTGGTAGCCCTCGGCGACCTGCTCCAGGGGAAGGGTGAGGTCGAAGACCTTCCCGGGGTTGATCCGGCCAGAGAGGACCAGATCGATCAACTCTGGCAGGTAACGCCGCACGGGAGCGGGTCCGCCGCGCAGGCCGACGTGGGAGAAGAACAGTTCCTGCCCGTCGACCGCCACCTCGTGGGGGACGCCGACGAAGCCGACGTTGCCGCCGGGCCGGGCGGTGTGCAGGGCCTGCCGCATGGCCTCGGGGGTGCCGACGCATTCCAGGACCGAGTCCGCGCCGAGGCCTTCGGTGAGGTCCCTGACACGGGCGACACCTTCGTCACCGCGTTCGGTGACGATGTCGGTGGCGCCGAACTCGAGGGCGAGCCTCTGCCGCGAGGCGTGGCGGCTCATGGCGATGATCCGCTCGGCGCCGAGTTCCTTGGCGGCGATGACACCGCACAGGCCGACCGCTCCGTCGCCGACCACGACGGCGGTGGAGCCGGGCTTGACCTCGGCGGCGAGGGCGGCGTACCAGCCGGTGCCCATCACGTCGGAGACGGCGAGCAGGCCGGGCACGAACGCGCCGTCCGGGTGGCCGTCGGTGGCGACGAGGGTGCCCTGGGCGTTGGGGATGCGGACGTAGTCGGCCTGGCAGGTGCTCATGAACTCGCGGTGCAGACAGCTGGACTGCCAGCCGACGCGGCAGTTCGCGCAGGTGTTGTCGGAGGTGGCGAACGAACCGACGACGAACTGGCCCGGCTTGACGGAGGTGACGCCGCTGCCGACCTCCTCGACGATCCCGACGTACTCGTGCCCCATCGGATGAGGGTCGCCGATCGGCTCCAGACCGCGGTAGGGCCACAGGTCCGAGCCGCACACGCAGGTGGCGACCGTGCGGATGACCGCGTCGGTCGGGTGGGCGATCTTCGGGTCGTCCAGGGTTTCGAAACGCACGTCGCCGGGGGCGTGGATGACTGCTCCGCGCATGAGGGTGCTTCTTTCGGTGCTGGGGTTGGTGTGCTCAGCAGCCGGAAGGAGGACGAACGGCTGCTCGCGGTCGAGCCTCACACGCGAGAGCAGTCGCGAAAAGCGGAGAAAACCATCCCGGGAGGGAAACATCCTGGGAGTAAATCCTCCCCCCTTTCCCGGGTGGGATCGGTGTCATGCTGGGAAGCATGACCGGCAACGTCCCCCTCGATGAGCTGGGAGAATTCCTCAAGAAGCGCCGCTCCGAGCTGAGCCCGCGCACGGTGGGCCTGCCCGAGACCGGCCGCCCCCGCCGGGTGGCAGGGCTGCGCCGTGAGGAAGTCGCCCAGCTCGCCAGTATCAGCACCGACTACTACACCCGTCTCGAACAGGGCCGCATGCAGGCATCGGCGCCGGTCCTGGACGTCCTGGCCCGGGTACTGCACCTGGACGACGACGAGCGGGGCTACCTCTTCCAGCTCGCGGGCAAGCCCACCACGCGCACCCGGCGCCGCGGCAGGCAGAAGGTCCAGCCGCAGTTGCAGCGGGTCCTGGACGACCTCACCGCCACCCCGGCCATCGTGCAGGGCCGGCGCGGCGACATCCTCGCCTGGAACGCGCTGGCCGCCGCCCTGGTCACCGACTTCTCCCGCATCCCGGAAAAGCACCGCAACTACCCGCGGATCATCTTCACCGATCCGGCGATGCGCACCCTGTACGCCGACTGGGAGGCCTCCGCCCACATCGCCGTGACCCAGCTACGGATGGAGGCCGCGCAGTATCCCGAGGATCCCCGGTTGATCGAGCTGGTCGGTGAACTGTCCATGCGGGACACACAGTTCGCCCAGTGGTGGGGCGATCACCGCGTCGCCGCCCGCACGGTGGGCACGAAGACACTGCACCATCCGGTCGTGGGCGAGCTCGTGCTGGACTGGGACACACTGACCGCCAACACCGACCCCGATCAGCACCTGACCGTGTGGACGGCCCCGCCCGGTTCCCCCACCCACGAGCGGCTGCGCATCCTCGCTTCCTGGGCCGCCGAACAGGATCTGCCGGCCTCCGCGTCCTGACCCGGGGGCCTGTGTTCCGTCAGAGCAGCGCCTCGGCGGTGATGGGCAGGGTGCGGATGCGGCGGCCGGTGGCGTTGTGGACCGCGTTGGCGATGGCGGGCGCCACGCCGACGTGGACGACCTCGCCGAGGCCCTTCACCCCGAGCGGGTCGGCCTCGCGGTCCTCGCCGTCCAGGTAGATGGCCCTGACCTCGGGGACGTCGGCGTTGACGGGGACGAGGTAGTCGGCAAGGTTGGCGTTCACGATCCGCCCGTCGCGGTGATCGGTGACGGTGTGCTCCAGCAGGGTCGTGCCGATGCCGCCCACGATGCCGCCGATCGCCTGGCTCTCGGCGAGCTTGGGACTGATGATGCGACCCGCGTCATACACACCCAGCATCCGCCGCACCCGCACCAGCCCCAGCGTCACATCGACCGCCACCTCGGCGAAGGTCGCGTTGTAGGCGTAGAAGGAGTGCCGCTGCGGTCCTGACGGTCTGGTGAAGGAGCCGAGAGATTCGAGGTGGGTGCGGTGGTTACGGGCCAGCAGGGCCCGGTAGGTCTCGCCGCGCGCGGGGTCGTTCTTCACATGCAGCCTGCCGCCACGGACGACGATGTCGTCGGCGGCCACCCCGTACAGCGGTGACTCGCGGTCCTCGACGGCCAGTTCGATCGCCTGGCGTCGCACCTTGTCGCAGCCGTCGAGGACGGCGGAGCCGACGCTCGCCATGGTCATCGAGCCGCCGTGCGGCGGGGTCGGCGGGAACAGCGAGTCCCCCAGCCGGAAGGTGACGGTGCGCATCGTCAGTCCGAGGGCGTCGGCGGCGACCTGGGTCTGGGAGGTGTAGGTGCCCGGACCCATGTCGCTGGAGGCGGCCTCGACCACGGCGGTGCCGTCCGCGTCCAGACGGACCCGGGCCTGGGCGGCGTTGCGTGCGGTGTCGTAGACGCCCGCGGACATGCCGAGGCCGATCAGCCAGTCCCCCTCACGGCGGGAGCGCGGCCGGGAAGCGCGGCGGTGCCAGCCGAACTCCCGGGCGCCGACGGTGTAGCACTCGCGCAGCCGGCGGGTGGAGAACGGCAACCCGCTCGATTCGTCCTCGTTCGGTTCGTTGCGCCGGCGCAGCTCGATCGGGTCGATGCCGAGCTTGTCCGCGAGTTCGTCCATGGCCGACTCGATCACGAACGATGCCGTGGCGAAGCCGGGGCCGCGCATCCAGATCGGGGTGTTCACGTCCAGCGGCACTGTTCGGTACGCCTGGCTCACATGGGGCATGCTGTAGAGCATCTGCCCCGCGGGCAGGACCGCCTCGGTGAACGTCTCGTACGAGGAGGTCTCGGCGTCGATGTCGTGGACCGCGGCGGACAGCCGACCACGCCGGTCGCTGCCCAGCCGCAGCCGGTACGCGTAGGAGGGCCGGAATCCGGCCCCGAAGTACATCTGCCTGCGGCTCAACACCAGCTTGACCGGATGGCCCGTCTCCCGGGCGGCCAGCGCTGCGACGACCACGTGGGGCCAGCAACGCAGCCCGCTTCCGAAGGCACCTCCGACGAACGGCGAGATGACGCGGACGGAGTCCATGGGCAGGTCGAACACCGTGGAGAGTTCGGTCTGCGTGCCCACCACCCACTGCGTCTTGTCCCACACGGTGAGCTTGTCGCCGTCCCAGCGGGCGATGGTGGCGTGCGGCTCCATCGGGTTGTGGTGGTTGCGCGCCAGCTGGTAGGTCAGGTCCAGCCGCACGACGGCGGAGCGCAGGGCGGCTTCCGCGTCGCCGCGCGCGTAGTTCGTCGGATCGCCCGGCTGGGCCTCGGCGAGGTCGGTCGAGGGCTGTTCGGCGTCGTAGCCGACCTCGACCAGGCTCGCGCCGTGCTGCGCGGCCTCCAGGGTGGTGGCGACGACGACGGCGACCGGCTGGCCGTGGAAGAGCACCCGGTCGTCCTGGAAGACCCGCAGCCGCCGGCCGGGCGGATTGTTGGAGCCGGAGTTGTCGCGGTACGGCAGCTTCGGCGTGTTGCGATGGTGGATCACCTTCAGGACACCAGGCTGGGCTTCGGCATCGCCGGTGTCGATCGAGGTGATACGGCCGCGTCCGACGGAGGCGTCGACGATGACGGCGTGCACGGCACCGCCGACCTCGTGCTCGGCGGCGTACAGCGCCTTTCCGGTGACCTTGAGGCGGCCGTCCACCCGGGACAGGGGCGCACCCACGGCTGCCTGCGGCTGGGGGCTCACTTCGTACCTCCTACGATGCGCAGCTGGCGTTCGACGGTCCGCTTCAGCAGCTCGACCTTGAACCGGTTGTGCTTCAGCGGACGGGCTCCGCCCGCCGCGTGCTCGGCCGCCGCCGCCCACAATGACGTGGAGGGGCGTTCACCGACGAGGTGACGCTCAACCGCGGGCAGCTTCCACGGCACGGTCCCCACGCCACCGGCGGCGACCTTCGCCTCACGGATCACCCCACCCCGGATGTGCAGGGCGATCGCCGCCGAGGTCAAGGCGAACTCATAGGATTGCCGGTCACGCACCTTCAGATAGCCCGAGGTGAGCGGACGCGGATGCGCCGGGATCTCGACCGTCGTGATCAACTCGCCCTTCCGCAACGATTGTTCGCGCTGGGGGGTGGTGCCCGGCCGTAGCAGGAAGTCGGCGAAGGGGACCTGACGCTCCCCGTCCGGGCCCGTCAGACGCACCCGCGCGTCCAGTGCCGCGAACGCCACGGCGACGTCGGAGGGATGGGTGGCCACGCAGTGGCCGGAGGTGCCGAGGATCGCGTGAGCGCGGTTGAAGCCCTCGCGGGCGGCACAACCCGAGCCGGGCTCACGCTTGTTGCAGTCGGCGGTCACGTCACGGAAGTACGTACACCGGGTGCGCTGCATGATGTTGCCGCCGATGGTCGCCATGTTCCGCAACTGGGCCGACGCGCTCAGCTCCAGCGCCTCGGACACGACCGGGTACAACGTGCGCACCTTGGGATGCGCCGTGGCCTCGGCCATGGTCACCAGGGCACCGATACGCAGCCCACCGCGCTCGGTGACGGTGACCTCGTCCAGCGGCAGACCGCTGATGTCGACGAGGACCTCAGGGCGTTCGACGGTCTCCCGCATCAGGTCGACCAGGGTGGTGCCTCCGGCGATGTAACGCCCGCCGCGGTGACCGGCTTCGAGGGCTTCCCCGGTGTCGGAGGCGCGGGTGTAGGAGAAGGGATGCATGTCGGCCCGGCCTCACTTCCGGCCCGCGGTCCGCTGGACCGCGCGCACGATCTTCACGTAACAGCCGCAGCGGCAGATGTTGCCGCTCATCCACTCCCGGATCTCCTCCGGCGATCCGGTATGCCCTTCCCGGATGCACCCCACACCGGACACGATCTGACCAGGGGTGCAGTAACCGCACTGGAAAGCGTCCTCGTCGATGAACGCCTGCTGCAACGGGTGCAGTTCGTCGCCATCGGCCAGGCCCTCGATCGTGGTGACCTCGGCGCCCTCCAGCCGTACGGCCAATGTCAGGCAGGAGTTGACCCGGCGTCCGTCGACCAGGACCGTGCATGCCCCACAGGCACCGGCGTTGCAGCCTTTCTTCGACCCGGTCAGGCCGAAGTGCTCGCGCAACAGATCCAGCAGCGACGTGCGGTTGTCCACCGTCACGGTCCGGGGCCGGCCGTTGACCGTGAGGGAGACACGGCTGGAGGGAGCCGGTTCCGCGGCGGCCGCCTCTCCGGAGCCGACGAGGAACGACCCTCCGATCACGCCGCCGGCGACGACGACACCACCGACCGCCGTACCGGTGGCGACGAAGGTACGCCGAGTGGGGAGTCCAACAGCGGATTCGGGGGATTCGGTTGACATACCTAAGCCTTCGCATCACGAACGGATCGGCCCGTACAGAGCGGCACGGCAGGGGGGGGACCGTCGTCGCCGCAGACCATGGAGACCGCGCGCCTCACCGCTGCGGCCGTCCATGTGGGAAGTCTGGCAGCACGAGTCATGCCTGTGGCAGGGAGAGTTTTGTCCCCCCTTCGTTCTGGGCTCAGCGCCCGACGGAGGCGAGGGACGCTGTGTACTGCTCGTCGGTGACCGGCTCCAGCCAGGTGGTGCCGTCACCGCCTTCGTCGCCGACGACCATGGCGATGTGGGCCAGCAGGGTGGTGTCGGTGGCGCCGTGCCAGTGCTCTTCGCCTGCAGGGCACTTCACCGTCTCGCCCGCGCTGACGCGCACCACGTGGCCGTCGCGGGTGCCGACCAGGCCGACGCCGTCGGTGATGTACAGGACCTGGCCCTTGGCGTGGGAGTGCCAGTTGGTGCGGGCCCCGGGGGTGAAACGCACCAGGGCGGAGGCCAGGCGGGCCGGGTCGGAGGGCGCCTCGATCGGGTTGAGGTAGACGTCCCCGGTGAAACGCTCGGCCGGGGCCTTGACGGTGCGGGTCTCAGTGATGTGTTCCACGACAGCTTTCCTTGATCGGATCAGGAGGGGAAGGTTCGGTACCGGTGGCTGCGCCGGGCGGTCAGGCGTTGCGCTCGTCGGCGATCTTCTTCAGCTGGGTGATCGCCGTCATGGCGTTGGGCCAGCCCGCGTAGAAGGCGAGGTGCGTGATCGCCTCGGACAGCTCCTCGACACTCAGGCCGTTGTCGAGAGCGACGCCCAAGTGGTAGCCGAGCTGCTCGCCGCGGTAGAGGGCGGCCAGCACGCTCACCGTCACCAGACTCCGGTCGCGCGGCGACAGCCCGGGCCGTTCCCAGACGTCACCGAAGAGGACCTCGTTGGTGAGCTCGACGAGCTTCGGCGCGATCTCGGCCAGCTCCGGGGGTGCGGACTGCGTCGGCATGGGGGCGACTCCTTGATCGAAACGAGAGGGGGGCGGCCGCGACCCACTGTGAGGCGGGGGGGGGGCGGCCTTCCGGCAGCCGGCCCACCCTGTGGTCGGCCGTACCAGGGAGCGTCATCGGCTGCCGTTGTCGAGGAAACCGCAGCTCATCGTGGTGGGGGAGGGTCTGTCGTTACAGGTACTGACAGAGCCCCCCACCTGGGGACGGGCCCCCTAGCCTGGAGGGTGTGAGTACCGAGAGCGACATCCGCGAGTTCCTGGCCTCCCGCCGCGCCAAGATCACCCCGCAGCAGGCGGGACTGCCCGCCTTCGGCGGCAACCGGCGCGTGCCCGGCCTGCGGCGCGAGGAGGTCGCGCTGCTCGCCGGGGTCAGCATCGACTACTACGTCCGCCTGGAGCGCGGCCACATCGCCGGTGCCTCCGAGGAAGTCCTCGACGCCGTCGCGAGAGCCCTCCAATTGGACGACGCCGAACGCGCTCACCTCTTCGACCTGGCCCGCGCCGCCGCCAAGCGTCCCGCGCGCCGCGCCCGGCGCGCCCGCGGTCCGCTCCCGGACAGCGTCCTGCGCGTGCTGCACTCGATGACCGACTCGCCGGCCTTCATCCGCAACGGCCGCCTGGACATCCTCGCCACCAACACCCTCGGCCGCGCCCTGTACGCGCCCCTCTTCCCCGACCCGAGTGCGCAGACGGCCAACATCGCCCGCTCCCAGTTCCTCCTGCCAGGGGGACGGGACTTCTTCCCCCACTGGGAGGAGTCCGTGAACACCACCGTCGCCCTGCTGCGCACCGAGGCCGGACGCGCCCCGCACGACAGTGAACTGACCGGCCTGATCGGCGAACTCGTCACCCGCAGCGAGGAGTTCCGCACCGCCTGGGCCAAGCACAACGTCCGCCTTCACCACACCGGCCGCAAGTCCTTCCGCCACCCCGCCATCGGCGTGATCACCCTCGACTTCGACGCCATGGAACTGCCCGCCCAGCCCGGCCTGACCCTCACCGCCTACAGCGCCGCCCCCGGCACACCCGATCACGACACCCTGCGTCTCCTGGCCGCCTGGGCCGCCACCGAAGCCGACGAGCCCACCGAAAGGCCGGCGTCCCGCGGCCAACAGGACGGATGAGCGCCCCATCACCAGGGGCGGGGCAGGGGTTGGGCAGCGTCTTGACGGCGCGGCGCTCGTCCATGCCCTTGTAACCCTCGGCGGACTGGTCCAGGGGGAGAATCCGGCTTCGTCCTCGAAGACGAGCCAGGCCCCACGGGCCGCCGGGAGTCTTCCCGCCACACCTCCTTGACCCACCTGGCCACCGCCTTGTCGTCCCGCTCCACGGCTCGTCGGGCAGGCAACCTGGTCGCCATTCTCAGTGCGCGCGAAGCCTGGCAGGACGCCGGTGCTCCGGGCTCGCAGGGGGGTGGAGGCATGCCTGCACCCCTTCACCATCGCGGCATTCGCCCAGATGAAGGCCCTGTCGACGCTGGGGTCGTGCACGCCCACGCCACCTCGACGGATTCCGGTGACCTGGCAGAGGCCGAGGCGATCGACCGAGTGATCGGCAGCCACGCCGCGGTGACGGCGACGAAGTCGATGACCGGTCACATGATGGGCGCATCCAGGACGGTTGGCGCTATGGCCGCTCTGTTCGCGCTCGAGGACGGCACGGTGCCGGCCACGCGCAACCTCGACGACCTCGACCCGCGCGTGGGACTGGACGTGGTGCGCGGTGAGCGGCGCACCCGTCAGTGGTCTGCTGCGCTGGCCAACTCGTCCGGGTTCGGCGGACACAACGTCAGTCTCGTCTTCACCACGTGACGAGTAGGAGATGGCCGCTGCGACCAGCAGTTGTATACGGGGGTGAGCGCGTCGCGGCGGCGTGGGGACGGCCTGAGGGATATCGCGGTCATCCGACCTCGCCGTCCTGCACCGGGGGCGGTGTCACCACCCGTACGGGTCCCTCGTACCAGCGGCGGACCCGCTCAGCCCAGTCCTACTGCGTTCTCAGTAGCGGGAACTGTCGGCAGCCGCACGACGACAGGACGGCCCGCTCCCGGAGAGTCTGGGCGGACAGTCGGCACCAGATGTGGAGACCTCCTTCCGTGGCTACATTCCTTTACCAAGTGGGCCGTCTGGCCTTCCGGCGACGCTGGTACGTCGCCCTGGTCTGGGCGGCCGTCCTGGCCGCCGTCGGACTGGGCGCCCTCACGGCTCCGGGAGCCTCCGACGAGGAGTTCTCCATGCCGGGCATCGAGTCCCAGAAGGCGTTCGACCTCATGGAACAGCGCTTTCCCGGAGCCACCGCCGACGGCGCGACCGCCCGGGTCGTCTTCGTCGCGCCGAGCGGTGAGAAGGTCACCGCCACCGAGAACAAGCAGACCGTCGAGAAGGCCGTAGCCGACCTGGCCGACGGCACACAGGTCGCGAGCGCCGTCGACCCGTTCCGGGCGAAGGCCGTCAGCAAGGACGGCACGACGGCGTACGCGGCCGTCACCTACAAGGTCGCCGCCAACGACCTCACCGACGCCAGCAAGACCCGGCTGGAGCGGGCCATCGACACGGCCCGGGACTCCGGGCTGACCGTCGAGGCGGGCGGAAGCGCGATGGACGACGGGGGCGCGCCCGGCGGTGTGGCCGAGGTGGTCGGTGTCGCGATAGCCGCCGTCGTGCTGCTGGTCACCTTCGGTTCGCTGGCCGCGGCCGGACTGCCGCTGCTGACCGCCATCATCGGCGTCGGCGTGAGCATGGCCGTCATCCTGACCCTGTCCGAGGCGCTGGGCCTGTCCACGACGACGGGCACCCTGGCGATGATGCTGGGCCTCGCGGTCGGCATCGACTACGCCCTGTTCGTCGTCTCCCGCTACCGCGAGGAGCGCGCCAAGGGCCACGCGCCGCAGGAGGCGGTCGGTCTGGCGGTCGGCACGGCCGGTTCCGCGGTCGTGTTCGCCGGGCTCACCGTCGTCATCGCGCTGGCCGGACTCGCGGTGGTCGGCATCCCGATGCTCACCAAGATGGGCCTGGCCGCGGCGGGCGCGGTCGTCGTCGCCGTACTGATCGCGCTGACCCTGGTCCCGGCGTTCCTCGGCTTCTGGCCGAACGCCGTGCTCCGGCGGCGGGCCCGCAGGAGCGGCCGCATCGAGGAGAGCACCGAGAACAACGGCGGCAGCCGCTGGGCGCGGTTCGTGCTGCGCCGTCCGCTGCCCGTGCTGCTGCTCGGTGTGGTGGGCCTCGGGGCCCTCGCGGTGCCGATGACGAACCTCCAGCTCGGCATGCCCGGGGACGAGGCCAAGTCGACCTCCACCACCGAGCGCCGGGCCTACGACGCGCTCGCCGAGGCCTTCGGGCCGGGCTTCAACGGGCCGCTGACCGTTGTCGTGGACGCGAAGGGGGACGCCGACCCGAAGGGCGCCGCCGCGACGGTCGCGAAGGACATCGGCGGCACCGAGGGCGTCGTCTCCGTCTCCCCGGCCCGCTTCAACGAGGCCGGTGACACGGCCGTCTTCCAGGTCGTCCCGTCCACGGCGCCCACCGACGAGAAGACCAAGGACCTGGTGACGACCATCCGGCACGAACGGCCCGGGGTCGAGTCCGAGACAGGGGCGACCTTCGAGGTCACCGGCACCACCGCGCTGAACATCGACATCTCCGACAAGGTGCAGGCCGCGCTGATCCCCTATCTGGTCGTCGTGGTCGGCCTCGCGATCGTGCTCCTGCTCGTGGTCTTCCGGTCCCTGCTCGTCCCGCTCAAGGCGGCCCTCGGCTTCCTGCTGTCGGTGCTGGCCTCCCTCGGCGTGGTCGTCCTGGTCTTCCAGCAGGGCCACGGCGCCGAACTCCTGGGCGTGGAACAGACCGGCCCGATCATGAGCCTGATGCCGATCTTCCTGGTGGGCATCGTCTTCGGCCTGGCCATGGACTACGAGGTGTTCCTCGTCTCGCGGATGCGGGAGGCGTACGTCCACGGCGAGCGGCCCGGCCGGGCGGTCACCTCCGGCTTCCGGCACAGCGCTCGCGTGGTGGTGGCCGCCGCGCTGATCATGATCGCGGTGTTCGCCGGGTTCGTCGGCGAGAGCGACTCCATGATCAAGATGGTCGGGTTCGGACTCGCCTCCGCCGTTCTGTTCGACGCCTTCGTCGTACGGATGGCGATCGTGCCCGCCGTGCTCGCCCTGCTCGGCGACAGGGCCTGGTGGCTGCCGAAGTGGCTGGACCGGCTGCTGCCCAACGTCGACGTGGAGGGCGAGGCGCTCAGCCGTAGCCCGGAAACGGACCCGGAACCGGCCGGGACGCCTGACCTGGAAGTGGCCCGTACCTGATACGACCCGCCTGACCCACCCCACCAGGGCCGCCCGTGGCGAACGACACGGGCGGCCCCGGCAGCCGTTTGCGCGGGGAACGGTCACGATGGCCACAGAGCACCGACCGGAGAGCCGATGAGCACCAGCCTTGAACGTTACACGGACCGTTTCGAGCAGTACGCCGACCGCCACCCCCGCATTGTCGACGTGGCGGTCGTCCTGGCGCTGATGGGGTGCGCGGCCCTCGGCAGCAATCTCACCCTGCCCGGCGCCGACCCGCCCGACCAGGACAGGACCGCCATGGTCCTCATGGGCGTGTCCTGCCTCGCCCTGCTGAACTACCGCAGCCACCCGCGTACCGCCGTCGTCGTGACCGCGATCTGCACGGTGATCGTGATCGGACTGGGGTACCTGCTCACGCCCCTGCTGCTGGGCCCCGTCATGGCGGCGCTCTACTGGCTGGCCACGCTCTCCGACCGCAAGACCACCCGCGCCTTCGGCGTCACCGTCATGGCGGCGCTGACGGTCGCGTCGGCGATCTCCGACTCCATGGACCGTCTCTCCCTGGTGCTCAGGACGATCGGCCCCTTCTTCTGGCTGCTGCTGCCGCTCGCCGCCGGCACCATGACCCGGCTCCGGCGTGCCTACCTGGCGTCGGTGCAGGCCCGCGCCGAACACGCCGAGCGCACCCGGGAGGAGGAGGCACGGCTGCGCGTCACCGAGGAGCGCATGCGCATCGCCCGCGACCTCCACGACGTCGTCGCCCACCACCTGGCCCTGGCCAACGCGCAGGCCGGCACGGCCGCCCACCTCGCGCTCACCAGTCCGGAGCAGACGAAGAAGATCCTCACCGACCTGACCGGCACCACCTCCTCCGCACTGCGCGAGCTGAAGGCCACGCTGGGACTGCTGCGCCGGAACGACGACCCGGCCTCCGCATCGCTGGAACCGTCTCCCGGCCTCGCCCGCCTGCCCGAACTGGTCTCGGCGTGCGCGTCCGCGGGACTCACCGTCACGGTCACCACGACAGGAGAGCCCCGACCGCTCTCGCCCGGGGTGGACCTGACCGCGTTCCGGATCGTGCAGGAGGCGCTCACCAACGTCACCAAGCACGCCGCCGCGGACTCCGCACACGTACGCCTCGCCTACTCCGGATCACGCCTGCTGATCACGGTCAGCAACGACGGTCCGGACACCACCGGCACCCACGACGCCGCGCCGAGCCGGGGCTTCGGCCTCATGGGCATGCGTGAACGCGCCCATACCATCGGCGGCGAACTCCGTGCGGGCCCCCGCCCGGAGGGCGGCTTCGAGGTCACCACCGCGCTGCCGCTCCAGCCCTCGGCACCCGCAACGGCCGCGGCGGCCGCCACAGATGTTCCCGCAGGAGGAGAAGAGTCATGACCATCAGGGTGCTGCTCGCCGACGACCAGGCCCTGCTGCGGGCCACCTTCCGGATCCTGATCGACTCCTGCGAGGACATGACGGTGGTGGGCGAGGCCTCGGACGGCGCGGAGGCGCTGGACCTGACCCGCGCCCACCACCCCGACATCGTCCTCATGGACATCCGCATGCCGGGCACCGACGGTCTCGCCGCCACCGCCGCGATCTGCGCCGACCCGGACCTGGCCGCCACCCGCGTCCTCATCCTGACGACGTTCGAGACCGAGGACTACGTCGCCCAGGCACTGCGCGCCGGTGCCAGCGGCTTCCTCGGCAAGGACGTCACCGCCGACACCCTGCTGGCCGGTCTGCGCACGGTGGCCTCCGGCGAGGCCCTCCTGTCACCCGCCGCGACCCGCACCCTCATCACGAACTTTCTCATGACCCCCGCCCCCGACACCCACCTCGCGCCCCCGGAGTGTCTGTCCGAACTCACCGGCCGAGAACGCGAGGTGATGGGCCTGGCCGCCGAGGGCAAATCCAACACCGAGATCGCCGAGATCCTCACCCTCAGCCCGCTGACCGTGCGCACGCACATCCACCGCGCGATGACGAAACTGGGCGCCCGCGACCGCGCCCAACTGGTCGTCATCGCCTACCAGACGGGCCTGGCCCAGGCGGCCCCACCCGCCCCATGACCACGGACGCCGCACCGTGATGCCCGGTGTACCGCGGCCCATGGGCCGCGGAGATGCCGCGGTCCCGCGTGGGCAACAGGGTGTCGTCGACGATCAGGACGGGTCCTTGCGCGTGACGTCGCCGGGGGCGGCCCGAATGACGCGCGGGGCGTGGTCCCCTCCGTAGGTGGTGGCCCGTGACGCGGGCCGCGAACGACGACGGTAATCTACGGCACTGTAGAAGCATGGGCCAGGGGGCCGTTGGATCGCGTGGCTACGATGAACCACCCCGCCCGGGCAGGGGCGGCAGATGACCGGAGGGAGACGGGGTGAGAGACCAGGAGCGCGGCCGACGGCGCGGTCAGGGTGAGCTGGAGGCGCAGGTGCTGGCGGCTCTGCGTGAGGCGCCGGAGCCCGCGAGCACGGCGTGGGTGCAGGAGAAGCTCGGCGGCGCTCTGGCCTATACCACCGTGATCACCATTCTCACGCGGCTGCTGGCCAAAGGCGCGGTGACGCGGGAGAAGGTCGGCCGGTCCTTCATGTGGACGGCGGCGGCCGACGAGGCGGGTCTGGCCGCGTTGCGGATGCGGCGGGTGCTGGACAAGGAGAGCGACCGCGAAGCGGTGCTGGCCAGCTTCGTGACCGGCCTGTCGCAGCAGGACGAGCAGATGTTGCGGGAACTGTTGGCACGGGTCAAGGAAGCAGGGGAGTAGAGGAGTTCACGGGGGTCTTCGTCTTCCTGCCGCTGGTGCTGCCCTTGACGGCGTGGCCGATCGCCCGGCTGGCGGAGCAGCATCTGCACCCGCGTGCGGCGACCTGGCTGCTGTCCGCGGTGGCCGGGGTGTTCGCGGTGTGCAGCACGCTGTGCCTGGGGCTGCTGATGGTGGTCGGCACCGCCCAGCTGCCCGGCAACCCGCTGCCCGACGGCTGGTCGGACCCGGAGGTGCGCGAGGCCGTTCCGTACGACGAGGTGGCGGGCAAGGCCGCCATTCCCGCGCTGTTCGCCGTGCTCGCCGCGTGCACCCGGGCGCTGTGGCGCCACCAGCGCGTACGGCGCCGCGCCGAGCGCGCCCTCGCGGGCCTGCCCGCCACTCCGGTGGCGGTGCTGCCCGACGAGGTGCCGTACGCCTACGCCCTGCCGGGCAGGCGGGACCGCGTCGTGGTGAGCACCGGGATGCTCGCCGGGCTGGAGTCCGCCGAGCGCCGGGCCCGGTTCGCCCACGAGCGCACGCATCTCGCCCGCCGCCACCACCGGTTCCTGCTGACCGTGCAACTCGCGGCGTGGGCCAACCCGTTCCTGTGCCCGCTGCGGACCGCGGTCACCTACACGGCCGAGCGGTGGGCGGACGAGGAGGCGGCGCAGACGGTCGGCAGCCGGCGCACCGTGGCGCGGGCGATCGGCAAGTCCGCGCTGATGTCCCCGGGCCGCACCGGTCGCCACGCTGGCGGGCTTCGCCGCCACGGGGCCGGTGCCCCGCCGGGTGGCCGCGCTGCTGGCCCCCGCTCCCGCGGGGCGCATCTGGCCACCCGCTTTCACCACGGTGGGCCTGGCCGCATGGGGTGCCGCGGTGGGCACGACGGCGTCGGCGCTGTCCTCGGCGAACTCGGCGGTCACCCTGTTCCTGATCCTTCAGGCGGCCACCCCGATGTAACCGGGTCGAGGGTGTCCTGCGGTGTCGATGGGGCGAGCAGGTAGGAGTGGAGCTGCCCGAGGAGTTCGGTGATGTTCTCCTGGTCGGCGCGGTAGCGGACGAGCTTGCCGGTACGTACCGACTGGAGCAGCCCGCCGCGTCGGAGGACGGCGAGGTGTTCGGACGTGGTCGACGCACCGAGTCCGGCTCGTTCGGCGGCCTCGCCGACCGTCAGCTCCTCGCCACCTGCGAAGTGCGAGAAGAGTTTTTGGCGCGTCCCGCTGGCCAGCGCCTTGAGGAACACCTGAAGCTCGTCTCCGGGCAGGGCGGCCCCTGGGTGCGTCTCCTGCTCCACGGCGGGCCGGAAGGACTGGTCGTCGGCCGCGTGCGGGTCGAGGTCGAACTCGGCCGGAGGAATGTCCAGGGCGAAGCAGGCTTCGCGGACGACGGCCCGTTCGCTGTCATCGAAGTGGCCGTCGGCGCCGCCGATGACGATGCCGATCTGGACGACGGCCCGCGCCTCGGCGGGCTTCTTCTTCGCCTTGCTGATCTCCTGTATCGCACTGACCTTGCCGAGGTCGAAGTCCACGGTCAGCTTGTCGAGGTTCTCCTCGAAGCGGCGGTGCAGATCGTCCGAAGGGAAGGTCTGGAGCACATCGTTGGTGGCGATGAGCTGGGCGACGCGTTCCCGTTCCGAGGGGTCGATCCTGCCGTCCGCCGCCGCCACCAGGGCGCACATCGCGATGCTGGCGTCCCGGAAGGCTCCGCTCTTCAGGTGGCTTTTCTTCGCCGTGAGCTGAGCTTGCATCGATTGGACGGAGTCCTTGAGGCGGTCCCACAGCGCCATCTACATCTCCTTGTCGGTACTCCCCATCGCGTGACGTGGAAAGAGGAAAACTACAGGTTTGTAGAGAGGCGCCGCGAAGGGGGCTGTGCTTCACCTTGCTGCCGCCCGAGGCGGGGTCGGCATCCGTGTGGTGCACCAGGCGGCTGATGTGGAGATGTGTCGCTACGAGCTGACCGAGGACGGCCACGATGAGACCGGCCCGTCGCGTGTGCTGAGCTTCAGTGCGCCGGTAGGGGTTCGGCCTCGTGTGGACCGTGCTCGTGGTCACAGGTCTCGTCGAGGCCGTAGGTCTCCCAGGCGGGGAAGGGGTCGTCCCAGGCTGACCAGCCTTGGGCGCCCAGCGCTTGCTCATCGTCGGTGAGAAGGCACGCGGACAGGGTGTGGTGCAGGGCGGCGGGGCGCAGGCCGGTGCCGATGAAGACGAGTTCCTGGCCGCGCTCGGCGGCTTCACCGGCCTCGCTGTGGCCGTCCCGTGCTCCGGAGGGCTCGAACCGGGCGACGGCGCCTGCCTGTGACCATAGTCCGGTTACCCGCGGGCGGGTGGCCAGCCAGAAGAAGCCTTTGGAGCGCAGGACGCTGCCGTAGGCCTCGGTGTCCAGGTCTGTGGCGACGAAGTCCAACAGCCGGGCGGGATGGAAGGGCCGGGTGGCCCGGAAGACGGTGCTGGAGATGCCGTATTCCTCGGTCTCCGGCACATGGTCG
>NZ_RIBZ01000033.1:0-2882 GCF_003721215.1 Streptomyces botrytidirepellens | reverse complement strand
CGTGGCGAAGAACTGGCTTTGGCGACCGGTCTGGCTCGTCTGCACGTGACCGGCGTGGGCGTGGACTGGCGGGCGTTCTTCACGGGTACCGGCGCCCGGCAGGTCGAACTGCCCACCTACGCCTTCCAGCGGCAGCGATTCTGGCCTGCGGCTGTGGCTGTTCCGGGCGATGTTCGGGCTGCCGGTCTGGTCTCGGCTGAGCATCCGTTGCTGGGTGCGGCGGTGTCGTTGGCCGACTCGGACGGTGTGGTGTTCTCCGGTCGCCTGTCGGCGGGCTCGCATCCGTGGCTGGCCGATCACGTGGTGATGGGTCGCGTTCTGGTGCCCGGTACGGCTTTCGTGGAGCTGGCGATCCGGGCCGGTGACGAGGTCGGGTGTGACCGCGTCGAGGAGCTGACCCTGTCCGCGCCATTGGTTCTTCCGGAGCGCGGCGCTACGCAGATCCAGGTGCGGGTGGGGGCCGCCGATGATGACGGGCAACGCGCTCTCACCGTTCACGGGCGGCCCGAGCATGCGGTGGACGCGCCCTGGACCCAGCACGCTTCGGGTGTGCTGGCCGCGAGTGGAATCGACCGGGTGGACATCGGCTTCGACGCGGCTGTATGGCCGCCGCACGGCGCCGAACCGGTTGATGTCAGCGACCGCTACGAGCGGCTTGCGGAGATGGGTTTCGACTACGGGCCGGTGTTCCGAGGTCTCCGGGCGGTGTGGCGGCGCGGTGATGTGGTGTTTGCCGAAGTTGGACTGCCGGAAGAGGTTGAAGCCGGCGAGTTCGGCCTCCATCCAGCTCTGCTGGACGCGGTATTCCAGGCGGCGGGGTCGGCGGGATCCGGCAACGACAATCCTGACCTGGAGAGTACGGCGCTGCCGTTCTCCTGGGACGGCGTGTCGCTCTACGCCTCCGGTGCCACGACCGTGCGGGCGCGGCTGTCGCGCACCGGCCAGGGGGCGGTCTCGGTCGCGATCGCGGACACCGATGGCGAACTTGTCGCTTCCATCGATTCCCTCGCTACTCGCCCGATAGCCCCAGGACAGCTGGGCGACGCAGCTTCCGGGGCGGGTAGTGACTCGCTGTTCCGTATCGACTGGGCTCCCCTGCCGTCCGGGTCAGTTGAGACCGGAGTCGCTGCGGTTGCGGTGGTTGGCGCGGAAGAGGCCTTGGCCCCCGCGCTTCGGGACGCGGGTACCGAGGTCCGGGTGTATGAGGATCTGGCGGCTCTGTCCGCAGCGGATGGGTCGGTGCCGGACGTTGTGCTGGCTGCGCTGCCCGGTGTGCGGTCCCAGAACGAGGTGGTGGACGCTGTCCACGCGAGTGCTGCTTCCGCCCTGGAGCTGGTGCAGGACTGGCTGGTGGAGGAGCGCTTCACCCGGTCCCGGTTGGTGATGGTGACCCAGGGCGCGGTCACCGCGCGGAACGCCGACGACCTGGCGGTGGCGTCGGTGCGGGGTTTGGTGCGGTCGGCGCAGTCGGAGCATCCGGATCGGATCACACTGCTGGACCTTGATGACGGGTCTGTGCCGGGGGCGGTGTTGTCCCGGGCGTTGGCACAGCCCGAGCCGGAGTTGACGGTGCGGCAGGGGCGAGTCCTGGCCCCCCGGCTGACGCGGATGCCCGTTCCAGAGCTGCGTGCGGCGTCATGGGAGCCGCGCGGCACGGTTCTGATCACGGGTGGTACCGGGGGTCTGGGTGCGGTGGTGGCCCGGCACCTGGCGGCCGAGCACGGCGTACGGGACCTGCTCCTGCTGTCCCGGCGTGGGATGGCTTCGCCGGGTGCTGAGGACCTGGTCGCCGAACTCGCCGGATTGGGTGCCCGCGCCGAGGTGGTGGCGTGTGATGTGGCTGATCGTGATGCGCTGGCGAAGGTGCTGGGCGGACATGAGGTATCCGCGGTGGTGCACAGCGCCGGGATGCTGGACGACGGCGTCATTGGTGCCTTGACTCCGGGGCGTGTTGATGCGGTGTTGCGTCCGAAGGTGGATGCGGCATGGCATCTGCATGAGCTGACGCAGGACATGGACTTGTCTGCGTTTGTGGTGTTCTCTTCCGCGGCGGGCACGTTCGGCAGTGCGGGTCAGGGGAGTTACGCCGCGGGGAATGCGTTCTTGGACGCGCTGGTGCGGTACCGGCGGGACCGGGGGCTGCCGGGTGTGTCGCTGGCCTGGGGCGCGTGGGATCAGTCTGACGGCATGGTCGGTGAGCTGAGCGCCGCCGATCGGGAGCGGATGCACCGCTCGGGATTCCCGCCGTTGTCCGTCGAGCAGGGTGTGGCGCTGTTCGATGCTGCGGTGGGTGCTGGGGAGCCGGTGGTGTTGCCGGTGCGGCTGGATGTGTCGGCGCTGCGGGCTCGTGGCGAGGTGTCGCCGCTGCTGCGTGGCTTGATCCGTACGCCCTTCCGCCGTGCCGCCGCTACCGGGCTGGCGCAGCGGCTCAGCGGGCTGGGCGAGGTCGAACAGGGGGAGGTGCTGCTGGATCTGGTGCGCAGTCAGGTGGCCCTGGTGCTGGGGCATCAGGGTGTTGCGGCGATCGATCCGGGACGGTCGTTCCGTGATCTGGGCTTTGATTCGTTGATGGCGGTGGAGCTGCGTAACGGGTTGGGTGCGGCGACGGGGTTGCGGCTTCCGGCGACGCTGGTGTTCGACTACCCGACCGCGCAGGCCCTCGTGGAGCATCTGTTTGATGAGTTGCTGGGGTCGGATACGGGTGTGTCGGTGCCGGTGGGTGTGTTGCCGTCGGTGGCGGATGATCCGGTGGTGATTGTGGGGATGGCCTGCCGGTATCCGGGTGGGGTGTCGTCTCCGGATGATTTGTGGCGGCTGGTGTCCGGTGGGGTGGATGCCGTCGGTGACTTCCCTGTTGACCGGGGTTGGGACCTGGGCAGGCT
>NZ_RIBZ01000006.1:0-11914 GCF_003721215.1 Streptomyces botrytidirepellens | reverse complement strand
CCCGCGGCCGCCGCGGTGCGGGCCGCGGGGGCGACGTCCGCCTCGGTGGCCCGGCCGACGGAGCCGAGGTGCTGCCCGGTCGCGGGCTCGGTGATGTCGATGGTGCCGGGCCGGGCCGGGAGGTCCCAGCCGCCGGTGAAGATCCTGTCCGCCCAGTCGGCGGTGGAGAGCAGGCTCATCGCGGACTCCTCAATGCTCAGGAATCCTGATGATGCTCCTCGGGGGAGGGCGCGACAAGGCCCGGGACGTACACATTTCAAGAACTTTGCGCTCGAAAGCCCACAGGTCCGCGGCCCACAGCCCACAGCCCACAGGCTCACGGGCCCGTCGGCTCACGGCGCCCGCATCAGCTCCTGCGCCGACGTCGGCACCGCCTCCAGCACCAGCACCGCGAGATCGTCGTCGATCGGCTCGGTGCCGAAGGCATGGGCGGCCAGCCGCACCCGCTCCGCGATGGCCTTGGCGCCGAGCCCCGCACAGCCGCGCAGGATGTCGGCCAGGCCGTCGTCGTCGTCCAGCTGCCGGTTGCCGTCCCGCCGCTCGGTCACCCCGTCGGTCACGCACAGCAGCGTCTCGCCCGGCGCCAGGTCCAGGGAGTCGGCGTGGAAGTCGGGGTCGTCGTCGATGCCCAGCAGCATCTGCGGGAGCGCCGCGGGCGCCACCTCGCCGTCGGTGCTCAGCCGCAGCGGCAGCGGATGCCCGGCGCTGGCCAGGACGCAGTGCGCGCCGCCCGATTCCGGGTCGGGCTCCAGCTCCCCGTAGAGCAGGCTGAGGAAGCGCGACCTGGCCTGATCGCCGCCCAGGGCCGCGGCCTCCGCCTCCTCCTCCACCAGGGCCTGGTTGAGCCGGGTCAGCACCGACTCCACGCCGTGGCCCTCGCGGGCCAGCAGCCGCACCAGATGGCGCGCGAGGCCGGTGACCGACATCGCCTCCGGGTCGCTGCCGCAGACGTCGCCGAGCAGGAAGCACCAGCGGTGGCCGCCCATCGGGAACAGGTCGTAGAAGTCGCCGCCGACCGTCTGGCCCTCACCGTGCGGCTCGTAGACGATCGCGGTGTCCACGCCCGGGATGTGGGCCAGCGAGACCGGCAGCTGGCGGCGCTGGAGCGCCCGGCTGATGGTGGCCTGCTGGGTGTACTGCCGGGCGGTGGCCACGGCCTGGGCCATCCGTCGCGCCAGGTCGTCGGAGAGCCGCACCACGCCCTCGGTCATCTGCGTCACCCCCGCGCGGCCGAGCAGCAGCACGCCGTAGCCGCGGCCGCGGGCGATGAGCGGGAAGGCCAGCGCGGAGCCGCCCGTGCCGGAGGGGTCGGCGGCCTCGGGCCAGGGCCAGGGGGTGCCGGGGGCGCCGAGCCCGGCCGGTGGCCGGTCGCGCTCCAGGGTGGTGCGGAGCGCCTCGATGCGGCGCTCGTTGTTGTGCCAGACCCGGCGCAGCTCCAGCCGGCCGCCCTCGGAGTTCAGCCACACGGCGCACCAGTCGGCCAGCCGGGGCACCAGTAGCTGCCCGGCGAGCGAGGCGACCATGTTCTCGTCCAGCTGTCCGGTGAGCAGCTCGCTGGCCTCGGCGAGGAACGACGGCCCGCCGCGGTCGACCCACTCGGCCGTCCGGTCGCGGCGTCCCTGCGGCGGGGCGGGGGTGCGGGGCGCGACGGCGCGCGGCGCGCGGTGCGGGGCCTCTTCGGGTGCGGCGTCGACCCGGGCCGGCGCGGTTTCGGTGTCCAGGCGGAACCACACGGATTTGCGGGTGCGGTGGTACGTCACGCCCCAGGACTCGGCGAGCGCGCCGATCAGCTGGAGGCCGCGGCCCCGGCCGTGGCGCTGGGTGTCGGGCCCGCCCAGTACCACGCTGGCGGGGTGCAGATCGGCGACCTCGATGACGATGCCCGGGCGGTCCGGCGGCTCGGCGTCGGCGGAGGCGTCGTTGGAGGGGTCGTTGGAGGTGTCGTCGGAATCCTCCGGTCCGTTCCCGGCCCGGAGACGGCAGGTGACCTCGACCCGGGTGCCCGCGTGCAGCACGGCGTTGGTGACCAGCTCGCTCACGAGCAGCACCGCGTCCTCGGTCACCCGCGCGCCGACCGCGTCGGGTCCGAGGATTTCGGTCGCGGTCTGCCCCGCGAGGGTGCTGCGGACGAAGGAGCGCGCGGCGCTTGGTGCGCGCACACTTCCGGGCAGTGTGGTCCGGGCGACGGACTCGCGCGAGAGAGGAAGCAAAGCTCCCACGTGCGGCTCCTGGGCAATTCGGGCGGATTAGGCCATCTAGGTGCCATATTATGACAGACGTAGGGATATCTAATGATCTTTTAAAGGGACGGCGCCATGGCAAGCGACCCGAATCCCGCGGAGTGCACCGCTGAGCTGAGGTCGCTGCTGGCGGCGATGGACGCCTTGTGCGACGGCGACTTCACCGTACGTATGGACGGCTCGGGCGAGGGCGTGCTCGGCGAAGTGGCCGGGAGGTTCAACCAACTGGTGGCACGCAACGCCCACCTGGCCTCCGAGCTCCAGCGGGTCCGCCGCGAGGTGGTACGTCAGGGGCGCCTCGACGAGCGGATCACCGCGAGTCCCGGCCAGGGCGGGTGGGCGGCCAGCGTGGACGACGCCAATCAGCTGGTGGACGCGCTGACCGGCCCCGTATCCAACGCAACCCGAGTGCTGGACGCCATCGCCGAGGGGGATCTGACCCGGCGGGTCGACCTGCGCGACGGCAACCGTCAGCTGCGCGGCGATCTGCGGCGGCTGGCCCGCGGCGTGAACCGCACGGTGGATCAGCTGTCGCTGTTCACCGGCGAGCTGACCCGGGTGGCCCGTGAGGTCGGCACCGAAGGACGCCTCGGCGGCCGGGCGAAGGTCCAGGGGCTGTCCGGGGACTGGCGCGAGGTGACCGAGGCCGTCAACACCATGGCCTCCCGGCTGACCAGTCAGGTCCGCGACATCGCCGTGGTGACCACGGCCGTGGCCCGCGGCGACCTCACCCAGCAGGTGACCGTCGAGGCCACCGGTGAGCTGCTGGAGCTGAAGCNACGGCCGTGGCCCGCGGCGACCTCACCCAGCAGGTGACCGTCGAGGCCACCGGTGAGCTGCTGGAGCTGAAGCTGACCGTGAACACCATGGTCGACCAGCTGCGCGCGTTCGCCGACGAGGTGACCCGGGTGGCCCGCGAGGTGGGCACCGAGGGCGAACTCGGCGGCCGGGCCCAGGTCCGGGGCGTGTCCGGGGTGTGGAAGGACCTGACGGACAACGTCAACTTCATGGCGTCCAACCTGACCAGCCAGGTCCGCAACATCGCCCAGGTGACCACCGCGGTCGCCACCGGTGACCTCTCACAGAAGATCACCGTCGACGCCCGGGGCGAGATCCTCCAGCTCAAGAACACCGTCAACACCATGGTCGACCAGCTGTCGGCGTTCGCCGACGAGGTCACCAGGGTGGCCCGCGAGGTGGGCACCGAGGGCCGGCTGGGCGGCCGGGCCCAGGTCCGGGGCGTCTCCGGGGTGTGGAAGGACCTCACCCAGAACGTCAACTTCATGGCGGACAACCTGACCTCCCAGGTCCGCAACATCGCCCAGGTCGCCACCGCGGTCGCCGAGGGAGACCTCAGTAAGACGATCGGCGTGGAGGCCAAGGGCGAGATCCTGGAGCTGAAGTCGACGATCAACACCATGGTGGACCGGCTGTCGTCCTTCGCGGACGAGGTGACCCGGGTGGCGCGCGAGGTCGGCACCGAGGGAAACCTCGGCGGCCAGGCGCAGGTCCGCGGCGTGTCCGGGGTCTGGAAGGACCTGACCGAAAACGTCAACTTCATGGCGCTCAACCTGACCACCCAGGTCCGCAACATCGCCCAGGTGACCACGGCCGTCGCCGACGGCGACCTGTCCAAGCAGATCACCGTGGACGCCCGGGGCGAGATCCTGGAGGTCAAGGAGACCGTCAACACCATGGTCCAGCAGCTCCGGGCGTTCGCCGACGAGGTGACCCGGGTGGCCCGCGAGGTGGGCACCGAGGGCCAGCTCGGCGGCCGGGCCCAGGTCCGGGGCGTGTCCGGGGTGTGGAAGGACCTGACGGACAACGTCAACTTCATGGCGTCCAACCTGACCAGCCAGGTCCGCAACATCGCCCAGGTCGCCACCGCGGTCGCCCAGGGCGATCTGTCCAAGAAGATCGACGTGGACGCCCGCGGCGAGATCCTGGAGCTGAAGACGACCATCAACACGATGGTCGACACGCTCTCCTCGTTCTCCTCCGAGGTCACCCGCGTCGCCCGCGAGGTCGGCAGCGAAGGACGGCTCGGCGGCCAGGCCCGGGTCGAGGGCGTCTACGGCACCTGGAAGCGGCTGACCACCAGCGTCAACGACCTCGCCCTCAACCTCACCACCCAGGTGCGGGCCATCGCCGAGGTCGCCTCCGCCGTCGCCAAGGGCGACATGTCCGGGTCCATCTCGGTCGAGGCGCAGGGCGAGGTCGCGGAGCTGAAGAACAACGTCAACCTCATGGTGGCCAACCTGCGCGAGACCACCCGCGCCAAGGACTGGCTGGAGTCCAACCTGGCCCGTATCGCCTCACTGATGCAGGGCCACCGCGATCTGGTCGAGGTCGCCGACCTGATCCTGCGCGAGCTGGCCCCGCTGGTGAACGCCCAGTTCGGAGCGTTCTTCCTCGGCCAGCCCGGCGCCGGGCCCGGCGAGGGCATGAAACTGATCGCCGGATACGGCACCGAGCAGAACCACGGCCCGCTTCCGGCCAGCGGCGGCGGCCGCGGACTGGTCGCCCAGGCCGCCCTGGAGAAGAAGCGGATCCTGATCAACAACGTCCCGCCCGACTACATCACCATCAACTCCGGACTTGGCTCCGCGCTCCCCACCAGCGTCGTCATCCTGCCGATCCTGTACGAGGACCTGGTGCTCGGCGTCATCGAACTGGCCTCCTTCAGCCGGTTCAGCGAGGTCCACCTCGCCTTCGTCGACCAGTTCGTCAACACCATCGGCGTCTCGATCAACACGATCATCGCCAATGCCCGCACCGAGTCGCTGCTGTCCGAATCCCAGCGGCTCACCACCGAGCTGCGGCAGCGCTCCGACGAGCTCCAGCGCTCCAACGCGGAGCTGGAGGAGAAGGCCGCGCTGCTGGCCACCGCCTCCCAGTACAAGTCCGAGTTCCTGGCCAACATGTCGCACGAGCTGCGCACCCCGCTCAACTCGCTGCTGATCCTGGCCCGGCTGCTCGCCGACAACGCCGACCAGCGGCTGTCCCCCCAGGAGGTGCAGTTCGCCACGACCATCCACCGCTCCGGATCCGACCTGCTCCAGCTGATCAACGACATCCTCGACCTGTCGAAGATCGAGGCCGGGCGGATGGACGTCCGCCCGAAGAAGCTGCCGCTGATGAAGCTGCTCGACTACGTGCACGCCACCTTCCGGCCGCTCGCCATCGACCGGGGCCTGTCGTTCGAGATCGCCGTCGGCGAGGACGTACCGCGCGAGCTGTACTCCGACGAGCAGCGGATCCAGCAGATCCTGCGCAACCTGCTCTCCAACGCCCTGAAGTTCACCGCCTCGGGCGGGGTGAAGCTGCGCGTGGAGCGGGCGGTCGGCACGGAGTTCCAGGAGGAGACGCTGCGCGACGCGGACGCGGTCGTCGCGTTCTCCGTCAAGGACACCGGCATCGGCATCGCGCCCGAGAAGCTGCCCGTGATCTTCGAGGCGTTCCAGCAGTCCGACGGCACCACCAGCCGCAAATACGGCGGCACCGGGCTCGGCCTGTCCATCAGCCGGGAGATCGCCGGAATGCTGGGCGGCCGGATCATCGCCGAGAGCGAGCAGGGCGTCGGCTCCTGCTTCACGTTCTACGTTCCCGCGCACTACGCCGGAGTCGTCCCACCGCCCGACGTGTCCGACCCGCGGGCCACCGGCGCCACCGTCCCGGCGGCGCTGCCCACCACGAACGAATCGCTCCCGGACACCGCCGACCACGCGCCCAGCGGCGTGTTCAGCGACCAGAGCGGCGTGACCGGCGACCGCGGCTCCCTGGAGAACCTGCTGGCCCCCCAGGACAGCGACGGCACCGGCGGGGACGAGGCGCGGACGGACTCCCCCCGGCTCCAGGAATGGCAGTGCGGCCGCCCCGGCAGGGTGCTGACCGGCCGCCGCATCCTCATCGTCGACGACGACATCCGCAACGTCTTCGCGCTCACCCATGTGCTGGGCCGGGTCGGCATGACCGTGAAGTACGCGGAGAACGGCCGCGAGGGGCTGGACGTCCTGCACCGCAACCCGGATGTGTCCCTGGTGCTGATGGACGTGATGATGCCGGAGATGGACGGCTACGAGACGATCCGGGCCATCCGCGGCACCCCCCGGCTCGCCGATCTGCCGATCATCGCCCTGACCGCCAAGGCCATGCCCGGCGACCGCGAGAAGGCGCTCGAAAGCGGCGCCAACGGCTATGTCCCCAAGCCGGTGGACGTCGACCGGCTGATGTCCACGGTCTGCGACCTGCTCGACCCCGTGCCCGGACCGGTCCCGGGAGAACCGGGGGAGGGTGCGGAGTCCGTTGACGACGGCGGCGCGCCCGGGGACGAGGGCGATGACGCAACCGGCGCCGAGACCGCTGACGAGACCGGCCCGGACGCGGAGACGCGCCCGCCGAGGCCGAGACAGGGGGAGTCATGAGCGCCGCCGCACCCGACCGTGCCGGAATCCTGATCGTCGATGACATGGAGGAGAACCTGATCGCGCTGGAAGCCGTCCTGGGCCCGCTCGATCAGCGCCTCGTCCGTGCCCACTCCGGTGAGGAGGCGCTGAAGGCGATGCTCCGGCAGGACTTCGCCGTCGTGCTGCTCGACGTCCTGATGCCCGGCATGGACGGCTTCGAGACCGCCGCCAACATGAAGCGCCTCGACCAGACCAAGGACGTCCCGATCATCCTGCTGACCGGCACCGACGCCGACTCGGACTATCCCTACCGGGGCTACGCCATCGGCGCCGCCGACTTCCTCACCAAACCCATCGACCCCTGGCTGCTGCGGACCAAGGTCAACGTCTTCCTGGACCTCCACCGCAAGAACCTCCAGCTCGCCGCCCAGGCCGAGCAGCTGCGGCGGCAGCTGGCCGGTGAACCGGACCCCTCGGACGAGCGGCTGGAGCGGGTGTCCGAACAGCTCGCCCGCACCGCGGCGATGCTGCGCGAGGGCGGCGGGGGCGGTGAGGAGGTGTACGGGCTGGCCGAATGCGTCGCCGAGCTGACCCGCACCGTGGAGGACCTGCGGGCCGCCCGTCAGATGTACCAGGGTCAATGACCCTGCGGCGGCGCGGCCGACATCGCCCGGGTGCAGTCGATCAGCGCATGGCGCAGCTCCCCGCGCTGGTCCTCGCTCAGCCCGCCGAGCATCCGCTCCTCCAGCAGCCGCACCTGCTCGTCGTAGCTGCGCAGCGCCTCGCGCCCCCGGTCGCTGAGGCTGATGAGCAGCACCCGGCGGTTGGCCGGGTCCCGGCGGCGCTCGATGAACCCGCGCTCCTCCAGCGTCTGGACCATCTCGTGCATCGTCTGCGGCTTGACGAACGAGCGCCGGGCGAGCTGGGCCGACGACAGCCCGTCCCGGCGCTCCAGGACCGTCAGCGCCGTGTACTGGAGCGTGGTCAGGCCGAGGGGGCGCAGCAGCGCGTCCAGATGGGCCCGTATCGCCTGTTCCAGCCGTTTCACCAGGTAGAGCGTGCCGACCTGGTCCAGCTGCGCGGTGTCGGACTGCTCGGAAGTGGTCATTCGGCCATCTTGCCCGACCGGTGACCGGGTACGGCGTCCGGCCGTTGCTCCGCCCATTGACACCCGACCTCCCGGAGTGCTCCACTCACCATCAGAATCAGGAACCCTGATGATACTCGTGGAAGGAACCGAAGCCCATGGAGCTGACGGGGAAGACCGCTCTGGTGACCGGCGCGGGGCGCGGCCTCGGCCTCGCCTACGCCCGTGCCCTGGCCCGGGCGGGGGCCCGCGTGGTCGTCAACGACGCCGACGCGGCCACCGCGGAACAGGCGGTCAAGGTCATCGCCGACGAGGGCGGTACGGCGGTCGCCGCGCCCGGCGCGGTCGGCACCAGCGAGGTCGCCGACGCGCTCGTGGACCGCGCGGTCGAGGCGTTCGGACGGCTGGACGTGCTCGTCACCAACGCGGGCATCCTGCGCGACCGGGTGCTGTGGAAGATGACCGACGAGGACTTCGACGCGGTCGTCGGCGTCCACCTCAAGGGCACCTTCACCTGCGCCCGCGCCGCCGTCCGGCACATGCGCGAGCGCGGCGGGGGAGGCCGTCTGATCCTCATCGGCTCCCCCGCGGGGCAGCGCGGCAACTTCGGGCAGACCAACTACTCCGCCGCCAAGGCGGGCATCGTCGGCATGACCCGCACCTGGTCGATGGAGTGCGCCAAGGCCGGGATCGGCGTCAACGCGGTGATCCCCGTCGCCGCGACCGCCATGACCGCGACCATCCCCGCCTTCGCGCCGTACGTCGAGGCGCATGAGGAGCGCGGCGAACCGCTGCCCGGCTGGCTGCGGCAGGGCGAGGGCTTCGGCACCGCCGACGACGTCGCCGGGCTCGTGGTCTTCCTCGCCTCGGACGCCGCCGACGGCATCACCGGGCAGGCCATCGGCGTCGGCGGCGACCGGCTGACCCTGTGGACCCACCCCGAGGAGACTTCCGCGGTCTACCGCGAGGGCGGCTGGGACGCGGACGCCATCGCGGGCGTCTGGGGTACGTCACTGGGGCGGCACCCGGAGGGCGTGGGCATCCCCGCGCCCGTCGACCCGAACGGTGTGGAGGAGGCGGGTCGGTGAACCTCGACGACCTCGTCGCCATCGACGTCCACACCCACGCCGAGATCTCGGCCGACGGCCACTCGTCGCTGAGCGGCGAACTGGCCGAGGCTTCCGCCGCGTACTTCAAGACCCATGGCGCGCGGCAGCCCACCATCCCCGAGCTGGCCGCCCACTACCGCGAACGCCGCATCGCCGCCGTCGTCTTCACCGTGGACGCGGAGAGCGCCACCGGCCATCCGCCGATCAGCAACGAGGAGGTCGCCGCCTCCTGCGCCGAACACGCCGACGTCCTCATCCCGTTCGCCAGCGTCGACCCGTGGAAGGGCCGGGCGGCGGTACGCGCGGCCCGGCGGCTGGTCGAGGGCCACGGGGTGCGCGGCTTCAAGTTCCATCCCTCCCTCCAGGCGTTCCACCCCAACGACCCGCGGTTCTACCCGCTGTACGAGGCCATCGAGGAGCTCGGGGTGCCCGCGCTCTTCCACACCGGGCAGACCGGGATCGGCGCGGGCGTGCCCGGGGGCGGCGGCATCCGGCTGAAGTACTCCAACCCGATGGACGTGGACGACGTCGCCGTGGACTTCCCGGCCCTGCCGATCATCCTGGCCCATCCGTCGTTCCCCTGGCAGGACGAGGCGCTGGCCGTCGCCACGCACAAGCCGAACGTCTACATCGACCTGTCCGGCTGGTCGCCCAAGTACTTCCCGCCGCAGCTGGTCCGCTACGCTAATTCGCTGCTCAAGCACAAGGTTCTCTTCGGCTCCGACTACCCGGTGATCGACCCGGACCGGTGGCTGGCCGACTTCGACAGACTCGATATCAAGCCCGAGGTTCGGCCGCTGATCCTCAAGGACAACGCGGCGCGGCTGCTCGGCCTCACGAAGGAGTGAGCGGGAGATGATGATCGAGCAGCAGGGGACCGGCATCGGATCGTGGCCGCGGCGGCGGGCCCGTAAGACCCCCGGGCGGATCGCGATCGTCCACGGCGACGACACCCAGACCTACCGGGAGCTGGACGAGACCGTCACCCGGTTCGCCCGGGCCCTGCGGGCGCGCGGGATCGGGCGCGGCGACCGCGTCGCCTACCTCGGCCCCAACCACCCCTCGTTCCTCCACGCGCTCTTCGCCACCTGCGCGGTGGGCGCGGTCTTCGTCCCGCTCAACACCCGGCTCGCCGCGCCCGAACTGGCCTACATGCTGAGCGACTCCGGTGCGCGGCTGCTCCTCCACGACCCGGGCTGCGCGGAGACCGCCGCGGAGGCGGGCCCGGGCATCGCGGTGGCGGTGGACGAGCTGGTGGACGGTAACGGTGACGGTGACGGGGCCGGTGCCGGGGACGACCGGGCGGACGAGGTCATGGCCGACGACGACCCGTGCATGATCATGTATACGTCCGGCACCACCGGCCGACCCAAGGGCGCCGTCCTCAGCCACGCCAACATCACCTGGAACAGCCTCAACGTCCTGGTCGACACCGATCTGGCCTCGGACGAGATCGCCCTCGTCACCGCGCCCCTCTTCCACACCGCCGCGCTCAACATGACCTGTCTGCCGACCCTGCTCAAGGGCGGACGCGTGGTGATAGAGCCCGGCTTCGACGCGGAACGGATGCTCGACCTGATCGAGGGCCAGGGTGTGACCTGCCTGTTCGGCGTCCCCACCATGTTCGCGGCGGTCGCGGAGTCGCCGCGCTGGGAGACGGCCGACCTGTCGAGCGTCCGCATCCTGATGTGCGGCGGTTCCCCCGTCCCCACGGCGCTGATCGAGGTCTATCTGCGGCGCGGCCTCTCCTTCATCCAGGGGTACGGGATGACCGAGGCGTCCCCCGGGACGCTGCTGCTCGACCGCGAGATGAGCGCCGTCAAGGCGGGCTCCGCGGGCGTGCCGCACTTCTTCACCGACGTCCGGCTGGTCCGGTCGGACCTGACCGGCGAGGCGGCTCCCGGCGAGCCCGGCGAGATCCTGGTGCACGGCCCCCATGTGATGCGCGGCTACTACGGCCTGCCGGACGCGACCGCGGAAGTGCTGCTGGAGGGCGGGTGGTTCCGCTCCGGGGACGTGGGGGTGCGGGACGAGGACGGCTACGTGTCCATCGTGGACCGCGTCAAAGACATGATCATCTCGGGCGGTGAGAACGTCTATCCGGCCGAGGTCGAGAACGCGCTGTACGACCACCCCGACGTCGTCGAATGCGCCGTGATCGGCATGCCGGACGCCCGGTGGGGCGAGGTCGGCAAGGCCGTCGTGGTCCTCCGGACCGGAGCCGCCACCGATCCGCAGGACCTGCTCGACCACCTCGCCGGGCGCCTCGCGAAGTACAAGGTGCCGAAGGCGGTCGAGTTCCGGGCCGCGCTCCCGCGCACCGCCAGCGGAAAGATCCGCAAATCCGCCCTGCGCTGACGATACGCAACCCCATGAACGGAGACCCCGCATGCCCACGACCGTGAACAGCTTCGACGAGCTGAAGCAGCTGGCCGGACAGCACCTCGGTCACAGCTCGTGGCACCAGATCGAGCAGGACCGGATCGACACCTTCGCCGACGCCACCGGCGACCACCAGTGGATCCACGTCGACCCCGAGCGCGCCAAGGACGGCCCCTTCGGCGGCACCATCGCCCACGGCTATCTCACCCTGTCCCTGCTGATCCCGCTGTGGAGCGAGATCCTCGAACTGGGCGGCGTCCGGATGGCCGTCAACTACGGCCTCAACAAGGTGCGGTTCCCGGCGCCGGTCCCGGTCGGCGCCAGGATCAGGGCCGGGGCGACACTCGTCTCCGTCGAGGAACTCGGCGACGGCGGCGCCCAGGCCGTCATCGACCTGGTGGTGGAACGGGACGGCGGCGACAAGCCGTGCTGCGTCGCCCAGGCGGTGCACCGCTACCACTGGTGACGGTCAGCCCGGGGATGGTCAGCCGCCGTCGTCCACGGCGGTGACATCGTCCACGGCGGTGACGAGGACGGCCACCGTCGCCGGGGGCGGCGCGGTGGCCGCGACCGCCCCGCGCACCGCGCGGGCCACGTCCAGGGCGCGGTGGCCCGGAGCGACGGCCAGCTCGACGCGGAGGTGCGGCCCCTCGATCCGTACGGCCCGATGACTCAGCGCCGGGGCGAGCC
>NZ_RIBZ01000041.1:0-3405 GCF_003721215.1 Streptomyces botrytidirepellens | reverse complement strand
GGGCGCGGCGCGCCAGGCGGGGCGGCTGGGCTCATCGGCCCCGCGGACCGGTGAGGACGGGCTGCCGCTGCCCGGGCCGCGCCGCAATCCGCACGGCCAGGGTCCCGGCGCCGCCCAGCTGCGCAGCACGGCGTCGCTGCCCGAGCAGCAGTCGGGCGGTGGCCGGGTGGCGGATCTGGCGCCACGGCGGCGCTGACCGGGCGGGCAAATCGCCGGGGACAGGGTCGGATCGCCGGGGCCGGGCGGGCATCGTCGGGGACCGGGCCGGATCGCCGGGGGACTGGTTCAGTGCGCCTTGAGGCCGGTGAAGGTCAAGGCGAGGAGCCGGTCCGCCAGCTCCGGGTCGTCCGGCGACTGCTCGACGGCCAGCGCGATGGCGTTGGTCAGCTGCATCAGGTCGGCGATCACCACGTCCGGCCGGACGGCCCCCGTCTGCTGGGCGCGGGCGAGCAGTTCGCTGCCCGCCTCGCGCAGCGGCAGTCGGCACCCGCGGGACAGCTCCGAACTCTCGTCGCCCGAGCACGCCATCAGGGCCTGGGCGAGTCCGCGGTAGGTGCTCGCGTGGTGGACGATCGCCCGCAGCCAGTCCACCAGCGCGGTGCACGCCTGGGGCGCCTTCGCCAGCTCGCGGGAGCGCGTCAGCAGGGCGTTCATCTCGCCCTGGAAGACGGCGCCCATGAGCGCGGTGCGGTTGGGGAAGTGCCGGTAGAGCGTGCCGATGCCGACGCCCGCGCGGCGCGCGATGTCCTCCAGCGAGGCTTCGGTGCCGTGCTGGGTGAAGGCGGTGCGCGCCTCGGTCAGCAGCCGCTCGTAGTTGCGGCGCGCGTCGGCGCGCATGGGGCGGGGGAGCGGTGGCGTGTGCGCCGGGGCTGTCTCGGTCGCCATCGCGGTCCTCCCTGCTGAGCCTTGCGGTACCTGCCTGTAAGACAAGCATGGCATGACGTGACATCGAGGTGGCGGAGACCGTCATCTCCGGGGGCGAGGAGGGGGGGAACGGATGCGGATCAACGTCCGCGCCGGGCAACGCCCATGGGACTGACCAGCCGACCGCTGGAGTATGTGGCGATCGCCACCGCCGTGGTGTGCGTCGCGCTCACGACCTGGCTGTGGCCGCGCTTCGCCGGGCGGGGCGTACGGGCGTGGCTCGGCAGGCTCGGCTCGCTGGCGGTGACCCAGGGCGCGATGGTCGCCGCGCTGGCGCTCACGGTCAACGCCCACTTCCAGTTCTACGGGTCCTGGGACGAGCTGCTGGGCCGTGGCGACGAGGCCCCCGCCGCCCTCTCGGACGCGCACGGCGGCGCGGCGGACCAGGGCGGACCGCCCGGGGCCTTGGTGCAGGCCGCGCCGCCGCAGGGTCTTGACCGGGTGCACGGGCTGCCCGCCGGGCCGCCGGAGCGGACCGGCAAGGTCGAGTCGGTGCGGATCCTGGGCCGCCGCAGCCAGGTCGCCAACCCCGCGTACGTCTCCCTGCCGCCGCAGTACTTCCAGCGGCAGTACGCCCGCCAGCGCTTCCCCGTGATCGTCGCGATCAGCGGCTACCCCGGCGGGTCCTTCCTGCTGGCCCAGCATCTGCGGGTGCCGCAGACCGCGGGCGACCTGATCCGCCGGGGGACCGTGCAGCCCGCCGTGATCGTGATGGTCCGGCCCACCATCGCCCCGCCGCGGGACACCCAGTGCGTGGACGTCCCCGGAGGGCCGCGGGCCGAGACGTACTTCGCGAAGGATCTGCCCGAGGCGCTGGCGCGCCACTACCGGATCGGCCATGACCCCAGCGCCTGGGGCGTCCTGGGCTACTCCTCGGGCGGCACCTGCGCGCTTCAGCTGGCCATGCGCCATCCGCGGGTCTACTCCGCGGCGGCCGCGCTCTCGCCCGACTACCGCGTGGTCAACGACCCCACCACCGGGGACCTGTTCGGCGGCGGCCCGGCGGGGGAGCGGCGGATGCGGGAGCACGATCTGATGTGGCGGCTGCGGAACCTGCCGCGGCCCGAGGTGTCGGTGCTGGTGGCCTCCAGCCGCCGGGGCGAGTCGAACTACGGCGCGACCCGGTCGTTCCTGGCCGCCGTCCGGCCCCCGATGCGCGCCGAGTCGATCATCCTCGACCGGGGCAGCCACAACTTCCGCACCTGGCGGCGCGAACTGCCCACGGCGCTGCGCTGGATGAGCGGACAGCTGACCTTCCCGCAGGACGTGGTGCGCCGGTAGGAGCGCGCGGGCCCCGGTCGTCGGGTGACGGCCGGGGCCCGTTGCGTGGTGCGGGGCGTCAGTCCTTGATCTCGCAGATGACCGAGCCCGAGGTGATCGAGGCGCCGACCTCGGCGCTCAGGCCCTTGATGGTGCCCGCGCGGTGGGCGTTGAGGGGTTGTTCCATCTTCATGGCTTCGAGGACGACGACGAGGTCGCCTTCGGCCACGGTGTCGCCCTCGGCGACGGCGACCTTGACGATGGTGCCCTGCATCGGGGAGGCCAGGGCATCGCCGGAGGCAGCGGAGCCGCCCTTCTTGACCGCCTTGCGCTTGGGCTTCTTCGACCCACCGGCCGCCGGGGCCGCGGCCACGCCGAGCGAGGCGGGCAGCGAGACCTCCAGCCGCTTCCCGCCGACCTCGACCACCACGACNTGGTGAAAGCCGGATCGGCGACCACGGCCCGGTGGAACGGGATCGCGGTGGCCATGCCCTCGACCTGGAACTCCGCCAGGGCGCGGGCGGCGCGCTGGAGGGCCTGGGTGCGGGTGGCGCCGGTGACGATCAGCTTCGCCAGCAGCGAGTCCCACGCCGGGCCGATGACGCTGCCGGACTCCACGCCCGCGTCCAGGCGGACGCCCGGGCCGGTGGGCGGGGCGAAGGTGGTGACGGTGCCGGGCGCGGGGAGGAAGTTGCGGCCCGGGTCCTCGCCGTTGATCCGGAACTCGAACGAGTGGCCGCGGATCTGCGGGTCGTCGTAGCCCAGCTCCTCGCCGTCGGCGATGCGGAACATCTCGCGGACGAGGTCGATGCCGGTGACCTCTTCGGTGACCGGGTGCTCGACCTGGAGGCGGGTGTTGACCTCCAGGAAGGAGATCGTCCCGTCGAGGCCGACGAGGAACTCGACGGTGCCCGCGCCGACGTATCCGGCTTCCTTGAGGATGGCCTTGGAGGCGCGGTAGAGCTCGGCGTTCTGCTCCTCGGTCAGGAACGGCGCCGGGGCTTCCTCGACGAGTTTTTGGTGGCGTCGCTGGAGGGAGCAGTCACGGGTGGAGACCACGACCACGTTGCCGTGGGTGTCGGCCAGGCACTGGGTCTCCACATGGCGGGGCTTGTCCAGGTAGCGCTCGACGAAGCATTCGCCGCGGCCGAAGGCGGCGACGGCCTCGCGGACGGCCGAGTCGTACAGCTCGGGCACTTCCTCCATCGTGCGCGCGACCTT
>NZ_RIBZ01000039.1:0-10821 GCF_003721215.1 Streptomyces botrytidirepellens | reverse complement strand
CGGACCTGGGTCCAGCCGCCCGGGGTCGGGTTGCCGGGCCCGGACCGGCGGCCCCGGCCCGGCAAAGGCTCACGCCCGTCGGAAGCTCAGGGTTTCGCCCAGGGCGCCTGCGCGCCAGAGGTCTTGGCAGGCGTCGGCCATGCGGTCGAGGCCGTCGACGACCGAGCCCCAGACGATGCCCGGGACCCAGCCCGCGTCACCGTTGATGAGCAGGTTGTTCCGCTCGTAGAACAGCGCGAGGTCGACCACCTGGCGCTTGCCCTGGTGCTTGGCCTGGGCCTCGTAGCCGTAGGACTTCGTGCCGAGCTGGGTGTCGGAGAAGGTGAAGTAGCACAGGTCCCCGGGGATGGGGGTGATCGTGGGGTTCTCCAGCGGGGGCTCCTCGGGGGCGAAGGGTTCCAGCAGCGCGTAGATCTCGTTCCGCGCGTACTTGGCGTGGTACACGTCGCCCCCCAGCGGCAGCGCGTTCCAGACCGCCTCGCAGGTGATCGGCGCGCGGTCATCGAGGAGTTTCGCGGTACAGGTCACTCCGCGCTTGTCGAGCGAGACCTCGATGAACCGGTCGGCTCGGTCAACCATCGACATTCCTCCAGGTCGCTTCGGAACCAGTCCTTCACCAGTCCTTCCCCAGGGGGCATACCCAGCATCGTCTGTATCAAGGGCTGGAAACGACCTGCATATATTTCGTGGGTTCGGGTAGTCGCGCGCCCATGGCTCCACCACGTGGGAAAGACATCGATAGCAGAGCAAAAGGGGCATCCCGTCGATCGCTTCTGGTCGGCGGCGCGGCCCTTGGCCTGCTGGGCGCGGTCGGCTGTAGCCGGGTGTCCAGCACGGACGCCAGAGATGGGGGCAATCTGCTGGAGCGCCTGAGGGCGCAGGGGACGGTCCGACTGGGAATTGCGGGGGAGATCCCATTCGGGTATATCGACAAGAATGGCGACTTCACCGGTGAGGCGCCGGAGATCGCGAAGGTCATCTTCAAGCGGCTGGGGGTGGACAAGGTCCAGCCGGTGCCGACCGAGTTCGGCTCCCTGATTCCGGGACTCCGTTCGCAGCAGTTCGACGTGGTCTCCGCGGGGATGTACATCAATCCCGAACGCTGCGCCCAAGTGATCTTTTCCGATCCCGACTACCGCATGCGGGACGCGTTCATCGTCCGCAAGGGCAATCCGAAGAACCTGCACAATTACGACGACATCGTCAAGCACAAGGCCAAGATGGCGACCGGTACCGCGTATGCCCAGATCGATTACGCCGCGAACGCCGGGGTCAAGGAGAAGGACATGCTGATCCTCCCGGACCAGCTGGCCGGTCTCCTGGCGGTGGAGCAGGGCCGGGCCGATGTGTTCGCGGGCACGACGGTGACCGTGCACAACGTGGTCAAGCAGCGGAACAGCCGACGCGCCGAGGCGACCGAGCCGTTCCAGGCGATGCTCGACGGCAAGCCCGACATCGGGGCGGGCGGCTTCGCCTTCCGCCCGGAGGAGACCAAGCTCCGCGATGCCTTCAACGTCGAACTGCGCAAGATGAAGAAGAGCGGCGAGCTGCTCCGCATCGTGCGCCCCTTCGGCTTCGGCAAGGGCGAGATGACCGACCTGACCGCCAAGGAGCTGTGCAAATGACGGCCGGGCTGTGGGAACACTGGCTTCTTCCGGGTGTCTGGATCACCATCCAGCTGACCCTGTACTGCGCGGCCTTCGCCCTCGCCGTCGCCTTCGGCATCGGCATGGCGCGCACCTCGCGACTGCGGTTCGTCCGCTTCCTCACCGCCTGCTACGTGGAGATCTTCCGCGGTACGTCGGCCCTGGTGCTGATGTTCTGGCTGGCGTTCGTGATGCCGCTCGCCTTCGGCTGGCAACTCTTCCCGCTGTGGGCGGCGGTGCTGGCCATCGGGCTGAACTACGGGGCGTACGGCTCCGAGATCGTCCGCGGCTCGATCGCCTCCGTGGCGCCCGCGCAGCGCGAGGCGGCCATCGCGCTCAGCTTCACCCCGGCGCAGCGGATGCGGCGGGTGATCCTGCCGCAGGCGATCCCCGAGATGATCCCGCCGTTCAACAATCTGCTGATCGAGATCCTGAAGGCGACGGCCCTGGTCTCGGCCGTGAACGTCGCCGACATCACCTTCGCCGCCCAGCTGTCCCGGCTGGCGACGGGTGAGAGTGCGCAGATCTACACGATCATCCTGGTCCTGTACTTCGTGCTGGCGTTCATCCTGACCCGGCTGATGCGGCTGCTGGAGCGGCGGGCCAAGGCCAACATCGGCCAGGCTCCGCCCAAGGGCTCGCTGGTCACGCGCAAGCTGATCGGCAAGCAGGAGTCCGAGCAGTCGCGCAACATCGTCGTCGGAGGAGGTGCCCAGTGAAGTGGGACTGGGACGTGGCCAGGGACTTCCTCCCGCAGCTGGGCCACGGGCTGCTGATCACGCTGGAGGCCACCGCCCTCGGCTCCGTCCTGGCGTTCGCGCTGGGGCTGGTGTGGGCGATGGCGTTCCGCTCGCCGAGCCGCTTCGTGCGCTGGCCGGTGTCGGCGGTGACGGAGTTCATCCGCAACACCCCGCTGCTGGTGCAGCTGTTCTTCTTCTTCTACGTGCTGCCCACCTGGGACATCAAGTTCTCGGCGCTCACCACCGGTGTGATCGCGCTCGGGCTGCACTACTCGACGTACACCGCCGAGGTCTACCGGGCCGGTATCGACGGTGTGCCGGTGGGCCAGTGGGAGGCGGCCACCGCGCTCAGCCTCTCCCGGGGCCGCACCTGGCAGGCGGTGATCCTTCCCCAGGCGATCCGCCGCGTGGTGCCCGCCCTCGGCAACTACGTCATCGCGATGCTGAAGGACTCCCCGATGCTCGCGCTGATCGGCGTCGTCGACATGCTTCAGAAGGCGCGGGGCGAGGCCTCGTCGTCCTTCCACTACATCGAGCCGTTCACGATGGTCGGCATCGCCTTCATCCTCATCGCCTATCCGGCATCTCTTCTCATGCGAGCCCTGGAGCGTCGTCTTGGCCACTGAAACCGACCACACGAATCCTGCCGTGGACGGCAGTGAACTGATCCGCTTCGACAAGGTGACCAAGCGCTTCGGCAGCAATACCGTCCTGGACGACCTCGACTTCTCGGTGTCCTCCGGCAAGCACGTCACCCTCATCGGCCCGTCCGGCTCCGGCAAGACCACGATCCTGCGGCTGCTGATGACGCTGCTCAAGCCCGACGAGGGCACGATCAAGGTCGACGGTGCCTACCTCACCCACGAGGACAAGGGCGGCAAACTGGTCCCGGCGGGCGAGAAGCACACCCGCGAGGTGCGCAAGAAGATCGGCATGGTCTTCCAGCAGTTCAACCTCTTCCCCAACATGCGGGTGCTGCGGAACATCACCGAGGCCCCGGTGCACGTCCTGGGCCTGGACAAGGACGAGGCCGAGACCCGGGCGCGGGAGCTGCTCGACCTCGTCGGCCTCGGCGACAAGTGCGACATGTACCCGACGCAGCTGTCCGGCGGGCAGCAGCAGCGGGTGGCGATCGCCCGGGCGCTGGCGATGCGGCCGCAGGTGATGCTGCTGGACGAGGTGACGTCGGCGCTCGACCCGGAGCTGGTCGCCGGGGTACTGGACGTCCTGCGGGACATCGCCCACACGACGGACATCACCATGCTGTGCGTGACGCACGAGATGAACTTCGCGCGGGACATCTCCGACGACGTGCTGATGTTCGACGCGGGACGGGTCATCGAGTCCGGCCCGCCGGAGAAGATCTTCTCGGAGCCGGAGCACGAGCGGACCCGGGAGTTCCTGAGCGCCGTGCTGTAAACCGCGTACCGCAGCGCCACGAGGGGGCGATGTGGGCGGCTTGAGGATGGCACATGCCATCGCTCAACTTCCGCTCCATATCGCCCCCTTGGCGGCTATCGTGGTACGAAGCCGCCTCCTGCGGGGCCCTGTGGGCTACCCCGCACCCGTGACCCGCAGCGACGGCGTTGACGCAAGCGGTCACCACCTGCGAGAGGGGACGCCGTGGTGCTGGGGCCCGAGCCGATCGCACCGCTCCGCTCGGTGCGGCACGCCCTGCGCATCCTGGAGGTCGTCGCCCGGCACTCCGGCGGGGTGAGCCACGCCGGGATAGCCCGCGAGACCCGGTTGCCGAGCGACCGGCTCGTCGAGCTGCTGCGGATGCTGCGCCGCGAGGGGTACGTGGAGCAGATCGCCGACGGGGCGTACATCGGCGGCGCGTCCCTCACCCTGCTCGACACCGGGGTCCCGGGGCGCGGGCGGGCCGTCGAGGACAAACTACAGAAGTCGCTCGGCGCGCTCCGCGACTCGGTGGGCGCGGCGGTCTACTTCAGCCGCTACGTGGACGGCGAAGTCAAGATCACGCAGTATGCGGACGGCCCGCAGACGCCCAGGGTCAACGAATGGGTGGACTTCCGCGCCGCCGCCCATGCGATGGCCGTCGGAAAGTGCCTGCTCACCCAGCTCGACCACGACGGCCGCCGGGACCACCTCTCCCGCCACAAGACGGTGCGGCTCACCTCGCGGACGACGACCAGCGAGAAGGTGCTCTTCCGCAAGCTGGACAGCCAGCCGCCCACCGTGCCCGTGCTCGACCTCCAGGAATACGCGGTGGGCACGGTCTGCGCGGCCGTCCCCGTCACGGCGGGGCACACGGTCGGATGCCTGGCGCTGTCCCTCCCCCTGGAGCGCGCCCACCGGCTGCGTCAGGCCGCCTACCTGCTCAATCGCGAGGCGGCGCCGATGCTGCTCTCGCTGACCATCTGATCTTCGGGCCTTGATCGCTGATGTTGGTCAAAAGCACCCTCCCGGACCAGGTAGTATTTATGTNGTTGGTCAAAAGCACCCTCCCGGACCAGGTAGTATTTATGTCGTCAGCAGGCGCCGCTAGCTCAGTTGGTTAGAGCAGCTGACTCTTAATCAGCGGGTCCGGGGTTCGAGTCCCTGGCGGCGCACCACTGATCGACTGAATGGCCCGGTCGTTCTCGGTTTCGAGAGCGCCGGGCCATTCAGCTTGTGCGGCCGCCTCGTACCTCCAGCGTGCCCAGCAGCTCCCCGGTGGCGGCGGCGATCGCCTCGACCGCCTTGTCGAAGGCCGCGGCGTTGTGCGGAGCGGGTTGGCGGAAGCCGCTGATCTTGCGTACGTACTGGAGCGCGGCGGCGCGCATGTCCTCCTCGGTGACCGATTCGGCATACGGCGGGCGGAGCGTCTTGATGGATCTGCACATACCCACGACGGTACGCCGCGGGTCCGACAGCGCGGCTCAGAGGCGGCAGCTGATCTCCATGCCGTCCTCGATGGGGAACGTCACGCATCGGTAGCCGTTCGCGGGGTCGCGTACGTAGTCGAGATACGGCTTCAGCAGCCCCTCGCCCTGGTCGACGTCGTCGGCCACGACGAGGGCGCCGGGCCGCAGGCGCGGTTCGAGCTGCCGCAGCAGCGGTAGGCACAGGTCCTTCCAGCCGTCGAGCAGGACCAGCTCCAGCGGGCCTTCGAGATCGGCGAGGGTCTCCCGGGCGTCTCCTTCGAGCACGGTGATCAGGTCGTCAAGACCGGTCTCGGCGAAGGTGCGGCGGGCCGCGGCGATCTTCTCCTTGCTCATCTCGGTGGTGACCACGCGCCCGGTGCCGTTGTCCCGGACGGCGGCGGCCAGATGGAGCGTGGAGATCCCGAAGGACATGCCGAACTCGACCACCGTGGCCGGGCGGATGGCGCGGACCAGGTTGTAGAGCAGCTTCCCGCCCTCGGCGGATATCGGCATGTAGATCCCGGCCGCGGCATCGGCCAGCTCCTGCGGGGGCAGCGAATCGGCCGCCCCCGGCGGCAGCGCGGCACAGGCCGTGGCCCCGTCCTGCTCGGCGAGCGCGAACATCCGGCTGAGGGCGGTCTCGACCCGGGGGTCGGCAAGGGTGTCGGTGTGTGTCATGACGGCTAGAGTAGACGCGACGTTGAGTCTTGTCTAGGAAGGAAGGTGGCTCGTGGCGTGGATATGCTGTTCCGGGGAGGCGAGATGGCACGCGCGACACACACCGACCGGACGAGCGGCACCGGGCCGACGACGGCACCGCGCCACCACGGCAACCGGCACGGGCGCAGCGAACAGGCCCGGCTGGCCGTTCTGCACGCGGCCGACGACCTGCTCGTGGAGAAGGGCTTCGCGGGCGTCACGATGGAGGGCATCGCCACCCGGGCAGGGGTCGCCAAGCAGACCATCTACCGCTGGTGGAGCACCAAGACCGCCGTCCTCATGGACGCCTTCCTCCAGGACGCGGCCAAGGACCTCATCCAGCAGGACTCCGGTGATCTCGCCGCCGATCTGCGCGGCTATCTGCGCCAACTGGCCTGGTTCCTCAGCGCGTCCGACTCCGGCGCCGTCTTCCGGGCCCTGATCGCCCAGGCCCAGCACGATCCGGAGTTCGCCCGGGACTTCCGCGCCCGCTACCTGGACGAGCAGCGCCGCCGCGACCGCCTGCCGCTGGAACGGGCCGTGGAGCGGGGGCAGTTGCCGTCCGGGCTGGATCTGGCGGCCGAGATCGACCAGCTCATGGGCCCGGTCTACTACCGGGTGCTGGTGACCGACGAGCCGGTCGGCGAGGAGTTCACCGACCGGCTGGTCGACGCCTTCCTACGGCGCCACGGCTAGACCGCCGCGCCGCCCTCCAGCATGAAGGTGCGCATCAGCGAGGCCAGCCGGTGGGGCTGGTCCACCGGGATCAGGGTGTAGCTGTCGGGGATCTCCACATGGCGGCCCTGCGGCAGCAGGGCCGCGAGCCGGAGGCCGTGTTCCGGAGGCATCACGCGGTCCTCGGACGCCCACGCCACCAGTGCGGGCCGGTCGAAGGCGCGCAGCCGCTCGGCCCAGCGCAGCAGTTCCGCGGCGGGCGGCACGCCGAGCACGTACTTCCGCAGGTCGCGCCGGATTTCCGGGGAGGTCCACAGCGGCCGGAACCAGGCGTCCATCAGCTCCGGCGGCACCGGGCGTTTGGTCATCCAGCCCCAGGTCATCGGCAGCCGTCGCAGGGGGCGCAGCTTGAGCAGGGTGAACGCGGTGCGCAGACCGCCCGGGAGGCGGGCGGAGGTGTGCAGGTTCTTGCCCGGCAGGCCGGGCGGGAAGTTCTCGAACGCCTCGCACGAGGTGATGACCAGCCGTCCGATCCGCTCGTCGCGGCCGTCGGCGACGAGGGCCTGGGCGCCGCCCCAGTCGTTCATCGCGAGGGTGACGTCCGTGAGGTCCAGCCGCTCCAGGAACTCGGCGACCAGCCGGGCCACGCCGAGGACGGACAGATCGGCGTCGGGGCGCATGGGGCGGCGGTGGCCGCCCAGCGGCAGGGTGGGGACGATGCAGCGGACGCCGGGGCGGAGTCCGGCGACGACCTCGCGCCACAGCGAGCCGTCCATGGCGACGCCGTGCAGCAGGACGGCGACCGGCCCCTCACCCCCGGTGTCCTCGTACTCGATGGTGCCTGCGGAGAGTTCCACCTCGTCACGATGCGCCATATGCCCGAAGGTACCCGACCCGTCACCCCAGCCGAAGACCGGTGAACGTCACCACCGGGGCGGCGTCGGCGCGGACGGCGACGGCGGCGTGGTAGCCGGGCGGGGCGGGCAGGTCGGCGAGAGCCCAGCCGGGCGGGGTGGACACATCGTCGGGGACCGGGGCGCCGAGCTCCTCCGCGAGGCCCACGTAGTGGGTGCGGAGCCCGCCCGGCAGTCCGGTTCCGATGCCCTTCAGATACGCCTCCTTGCGCACCCAGCAGCTCATGAACGCCCGCTCCCGCAGCTCCTCGTCCGGCAGCGCGGCGATCGCCGCGCGCTCGCCGGGGTGCAACTGGCCGATCAGACCGTCGAGGCGGGCGCCGGTGCGCCGGGGGCTGCGCTCCTCGATGTCGGCGCCGACGGGCGCGCCGCCCGACACCGCGCACAGCGCGGCGTCCCCGGCGTGGGAGAGCGAGAACGCCAACGTGCCGTCACCGGCGACGGCGGGGCGGCCGTGCGGCTTGTCGCAGTCCGGCATGCCGCAGGTCTCGCGGGTGAACTCGATGTCCGCCGGGTCCGCCCCCAGATAGCCGCCGAGCACCGTCCGCAGGCCCACGTGCGAGGTGACGTAGCGCTCGCGCGCCGTCTCGTGCCGCATCCCCGCGGCCCGCTCGCGCTCGCCCGCGTCCAGCGTCCGGTCCGCGACCGCGGCGGCAGCGGCGGCGTGCGGCGGGAGGTGCAGCAGCCATACGGCGACCTCGCCGGGCCCGGGGCGGTCCTCCGGGCGGGGCGGTGCGGCGAGCGTGCCCCAGGGGCCGGCGGTCGGGGCGGGGTCGTCGGCCGGGCGTATGAGCGGCACTGTTCCGTTACCTCCGTTGGAGTTCATCCGTGTCCGCCGTCCGGCGTCCGTCCACCGACGACCGTACCCGCCCGCCGCACCGGCAACGCCCGTGCCGCGACGCGACGTTGCCGTACGGGAACGCCCGGTGACTTCGGACACGTTCGCTTCCCGGCCGACCCGGCCCCCGGGTGACACCACTACGATCGCGCACGACCGGGCACGATCTGTGATGGGGGTTTGCGACATGGCGACGGGATTCCTGACGAAGGCGGCCTCCGCGGCGACGCTCCCGGTGGCTCCGCTCTACGGCGCCTTCCTCTCGTACTTCATCTATCACCCGCCCCGGCGGCCGCATCACAAAAAGCCCGAAGACCTGGGCCTGACCAGCACCGATGTCCAGGTTCCACTGAACGGAAAGCCGCGCGGGCTGCATGTGTGGCTCTGTGAGGGCGATACGGAACGGGTGGTGGTGCTCGGCCACGGGCTGGGCTTGAGCAAGTCGGCGAGCCTGGCCCAGGCGGCGATGCTGAACCGGGCGGGCTACACGGTCGCCCTGTTCGACCACCGCAACCACGGCAAGAGCGTCTCGGACCCGGCGTGCTGGGGCATGAGCGACCGTCACACCGACGACGTGGTCGCGGTCATCAAGCATCTGCGCGCGATGGACGAGTACGCGGAGGCGCGCTTCGCCGTCTTCGGCTTCTCCATCTCCGCCTTCCCCTCCTTCTACCTGCTGGGGCGCGCGGCGGACTGCCCGGTCGACGCGGTGATCTGCGACAGCGGCCCAGCGCTCGAACTTGTCCCCCTGTTCCGCAACTTCGTGGCGGCCGACGGACTGCCCATCCCCGGCCCGCTGCGCACCGGGCTCTCCCGGAAGGCCCTGGAGACGGTCGCCGCGTCGTCGGCCCTGGCGATGCTGCGGGTGCAGTGGCCGCCGGCGGCGGAGGGGGCGTACGAGCGGACGCCGATGCTCTTCCTGGCCGGTGAGCGCGACACGATGATCCCGGCCGCGGGGGTGCGGGCGCTGGGCGAGCGCTATCCGCTGGCCGAGGTGCACACGCTGCCGGACACCGACCACCTCCAGGGCATCAAGACCCAGCCGGATGTGTACGCGGACACGGTGCTGGGCTTCCTGGAGCGGACGCTCAAGGACTAGACACCTCGGAACATCGGCAGGCCCCTCCCCCGCTGACGGGGTGGGGCCTGCCGATGAGTGGAGCGAGGCGGCACCAATCCTTGACCGCGTCAGTCCTTGATCTCGCAGATGACGGCGCCGGAGCTGACGGAGGCGCCGACGTCCGCGTTCAGGTTCTTCACGATCCCGGCGCGGTGGGCGTTGAGGGGTTGTTCCATCTTCATGGCTTCGAGGACGACGACGAGGTCGCCTTCGGCCACGGTGTCGCCCTCGGCGACGGCGACCTTGACGATGGTGCCCTGCATCGGGGAGGCCAGGGCATCGCCGGAGGCAGCGGAGCCGCCCTTCTTGACCGCCTTGCGCTTGGGCTTCTTCGACCCACCGGCCGCCGGGGCCGCGGCCACGCCGAGCGAGGCGGGCAGGGAGACCTCCAGCCGCTTCCCGCCGACCTCGACCACCACGATCTCGCGCCCGACGGCCTCTTCCTCGTCGGTGGCGGCCGGGGCGGCGGCGTAGGGGGCGATGGTGTTGGTGAACTCGGTCTCGATCCAGCGGGTGTGGACCGCGAACGGGTCACTGGTGAAAGCCGGATCGGCGACCACGGCCCGGTGGAACGGGATCGCGGTGGCCATGCCCTCGACCTGGAACTCCGCCAGGGCGCGGGCGGCGCGCTGGAGGGCCTGGGTGCGGGTGGCGCCGGTGACGATCAGCTTCGCCAGCAGCGAGTCCCACGCCGGGCCGATGACGCTGCCGGACTCCACCCCTGCGTCCAGCCGCACGCCCGGGCCGGACGGCGGGTCGAACACGGTCACCGTCCCCGGAGCCGGGAGGAAGTTGCGGCCCGGGTCCTCGCCGTTGATCCGGAACTCGAACGAGTGGCCCCGCAGCGGCGGATCGTCGTACCCGAGGGCCTCACCGTCCGCGATGCGGAACATCTCCCGCACCAGGTCGATGCCCGAGACCTCCTCCGTCACCGGGTGCTCCACCTGGAGGCGGGTGTTGACCTCCAGGAACGAGATCGTCCCGTCCGTCCCTACCAGGAACTCCACCGTCCCCGCGCCGACGTATCCGGCTTCCTTGAGGATGGCCTTGGAGGCGCGGTAGAGCTCGGCGTTCTGCTCCTCGGTCAGGAACGGCGCCGGGGCCTCCTCGACGAGTTTTTGGTGGCGTCGCTGGAGGGAGCAGTCACGGGTGGAGACCACGACCACGTTGCCGTGGGTGTCGGCCAGGCACTGGGTCTCCACATGGCGCGGCTTGTCCAGGTAGCGCTCGACGAAGCACTCGCCGCGGCCGAAGGCGGCGACGGCCTCGCGGACGGCCGAGTCGTACAGCTCGGGCACTTCCTCCATCGTGCGCGCGACCTT
>NZ_RIBZ01000036.1:0-8877 GCF_003721215.1 Streptomyces botrytidirepellens | reverse complement strand
GCGAACCTGGGGACGGACCCCCGCGCGGGTTGGGGCGCGGGGGCGGGTGCGAGCGCGGGGGCGCGTGTGCGCGGCGGCGCGCACCCGGACGCGGGGGCGGGCGCGCGCTTCGGTGACACGGGCACGGGCCTGGACGCCAGCTTCGGCGCAGGTACGGGCACTGGCCCGGGGCGGGGGGAGTCCGGGGTGGAGCCCTGGGTGGGGACGGGGTGCTGGCCCGGGGTCGAGCAGGAGACCGGCCAGGAGTCCGAGCTGACCGTGGTCGCCCCGCGGCCCGTACCGCTCCAGCAGGCGCCTCTCGCCAGGTCACGGGAGCCCCGGCCACCCCGCTGGGTCCGCGATCACCGCCCTGGTTAGACTCGGTCGCTGGGGCTGCGCAGCCAGGTTCGGCAGGCGCATATCGACGTTGTGGCGGGCCCCTCGCACAGTACGGAGCGATCTACCGGGGTGACTTCCCACATGTCCGAAGCCCGAACCGACATGACCCAGGCGCGCCCGCAAGAGGCGGCCGCAGCCGAGGCCGATGCCGCCTCAGGCCAGGGCAAGCACCGGGGTCAGCAGGCCGCGTCCGAGGAGCCGCAGGCTCCGGCGCACGGCCGCCACCGCCGTCCGAGCGAGAACGCCTCGTAAGGACGCCGGGAGCGCACCACCCCACCCCTCCCTTTCCCGCAGCACGCGCAGCATGCGTGCACGGCTGCGGGGCAGGGAGGGGTGGGCCGTTTCACCCCCGCCGCGTCACGCCCGCCACCGCGTCACCCCCGCTTCAGGCTCAGCACCTCCAGCGCCGCGAACCCCTCCCCACGCCGCTCGTCGAAGTACGGCGTGAGCAGGCCGTCCAGCTCCCCGAAGCCGAAGACGTCCCCCACCGCGTCCAGCTTCGCGGCCACCCGCGGCCGTTCCAGGATCGCCACCATGCCCCCGTGGACGACGAACACCTGGCCGTTGACCGCCGTCGCCTGCGGGGAGGCGAGGTAGCCGACCAGGGGGGCCACGTGCTCGGGGGACAGCGGGTCGGGACGGTCTTCCGCGAGGTCGATGTCCGGGAAGACGTCCTCGGTCATGCGGGTGCGGGCCCGCGGGCAGATGACGTTCGCCGTCACCCCGTACTTGGCGAGCGCGCCCGCCGTGGAGAGGGTCAGGCCGACGATGCCGCCCTTCGCGGCCGCGTAGTTGGGCTGGCCGGGCGATCCGGCGAGGAATGCCTCGGACGAGGTGTTCACGATGCGGCCGTGCACCGGCCCGCCCCCGGCGGCCTTGGAGCGTTCGCGCCAGTGCGCGGCGGCGAAGCGGGTGGTGTTGAAGTGGCCCTTGAGATGGACGCGGATGACCGAGTCCCACTCGTCCTCGGTCATCGAGAAGACCATCCGGTCGCGGAGGATGCCCGCGTTGTTGACCAGGATGTCCAGCGCGCCGTACGCGTCGACCGCGAGCTGCACCAGTGCGCGCGCCGTGTCGAAGTCGGCCACGTCGCCCACGTGGGCCGTGGCCCGGCCGCCCGCCGCGCGGATCTCCTCGGCCACCTCCTCGGCGGGGCCGGAGGACGCCTCGCCCGAGCCGTCGCGGCCGCCCTGCCCGTAGTCGTTGACGACGACGGCGGCGCCCAGCCTGCCCAGCTCCAGCGCCTCCACGCGGCCGAGGCCGCGCCCGGCGCCGGTGACGATCGCGGTCTTCCCCACCAGGGGACGTTTCAGATCTCGATGCATGTGCGCAGCGCCTCCCCCGTCCGCATCTGGCCGAGCGCGTCGTTGATCTCGCCGAGCCGCACCCGGTGGGTGATGAGCCCGGCGAGGTCGATGCGGCCCGCGCGCCACAGCGCGATGGTCCGTTCGTACGAGCGCAGCACATCGCCCCCGCCGTACAGGGACGGCAGGATCCGCTTCTCGTCGAAGAACAGCTCGAACATGCTGAGTTGGAGGAAGTCGTCCACCGCGCCCGCCCCGACGACGCACAGCGTGCCGCCGCGCCGCGTGGTCTCGTAGGCGCGGCGGGCGGTGGCGGACTTGCCGACGACCTCGAAGACGTAGTCGAAGCCCTCGCCCGCGGTGACGCTGTTCTTGGCGTCGTCGAGGCCCTCCGGGGCGACCGCCTCGGTGGCGCCGAAGCGCAGCGCCGCCTCGCGCCGCGAGGTGACGGGGTCGACGGCGACGATGTGGGCCGCGCCCGCCGCCCGGGCGCCCTGCACCACGCTGATGCCCACGCCGCCGCAGCCGATGACGGCGACCGACGAACCGGCCTCCACCCGCGCCGTGTTGAGGGCCGCACCGAGCCCGGTGGTCACCCCGCAGCCGATGAGCGCGGCGATGTCGTACGGGACGTCGTCGGGGATCGGCACGGCGCAGGGCGCCGGGAGGACGACCTCCTCGGCGAAGGTCCCGGTCCCGGCCATGCCGAAGACCTGGTCGGAGCCATCGCCCGCGCGCTTGAAGTTGGGCGTTCCGGCGTTCAGGAACCCGGACAGACACAGCTGGCTCTGGCCGCGTTTGCAGGACGGGCAACCGCCGCACGCGGGCAACCAGCACACCAGCACCCGGTCACCGGGGCTCAGCCCGGTCACCCCGTCGCCGACCTCCACGATCTCGCCCGCGCCCTCGTGACCGGGGACGAAGGGCACGGGCTGCGGCAGCACGCCGCTCATCGCGGAGAGGTCGGAGTGGCACAGCCCGGTGGCCCTGATGCGCAGCCGGACCTTGCCGGGGCCGAAGCCCACGGCCTCGACGTCGTCGAGAACTTCGAGCTTGTCCTGTCCCGTCTCGTGCAGTACGGCTGCGCGCACAGCGCCTCCTCTTGAAGAAGTGGGATCAGAAGGTCAGGCGTGGGCGACGACCGTGTCGCCGAGGACGGGCGCGTCGTCGCGCTCGACGGCGCTCGCCGTCACCTGGACGCGCCCCTCGTCCCGCCACATCCGGATGCGCAGGGTCTCGCCCGGGTACACCACCCCGGCGAAGCGCGTGGTGTACGAGCGCACGCGGGCGACGTCGCCGCCCAGCTCGGTGTCCACGACCGCCTTGAGGACCATGCCGTACGAGCACAGCCCGTGCAGGATCGGCTTCTCGAAGCCCGCGACCTTGGCGAACCCGGGGTCGGCATGCAACGGGTTCCAGTCCCCCGAGAGCCGGTACAGCAGCGCCTGGTCCTCCCGGATGGCCCGCTCCACCGTGCGGTCGGGCTCGCGGGCGGGGGTCTCCAGCCGCTCGGACGGGCCGCGCTCGCCGCCGAAGCCGCCCTCGCCGCGGACGAAGATGCGGCTGTCGCAGGTCCACAGCGGGCCGTCCGCGTCGGCCGCCTCGGTGCGCAGCACGATGACCGCGGCCTTGCCCTTGTCGTACACCGCCGCGACCCGGGACGTCTGGGTGGCGTCCCCGGTCACCGGGATCGGCCGGTGCACCTCGACGGTCTGGCCGCCGTGCAGGACGGACGCGAGGTCGACGTCGATCCCCGGGCCGTTCAGCCCCCCGGCGAGCGCCATGCGGCCGCCCGCGACGGTGGCGAAGCTGGGCAGGACGTGCAGCTCGCTCTCCAGGGTGTAGCGCAGCTCATCGGGGTCGGTGGCCGGGATTCCGGCGCCGATGCCCAGGTGGTAGAGCTGGATGTCCTTGTGTCCCCAGGCGAGGGCGGTGGTCCGGGGCTCGGCCGAGACGGCCTCGGTGGCGTCGATGGGCATAGGGCGACAGCGCTCCTTGGCGGGAGGGGCGGGAAGACCCCGGCCCGCCCGTCCGCACCGTCGGCCGCGCCGGGGTCGTCACTGGTCGGCAGGGCCGCGCCGCGTTTAGAACGCGTTCNGGGGTCGTCACTGGTCGGCAGGGCCGCGCCGCGTTTAGAACGCGTTCTAGCCGATGGCACCTGTATAGCCCAATCCCCCTGACGGGGGAAGACTGCTGACAGGTCGTCAGTTTTGCGGGTCACCCCCGGGCCGGACCCACCGGGGGCCGTTCGTCACCACCCCCGGGACACATGTCACGGCCATCCCCCGACATCCACATCTGCCCAGCTCACGCACCGCTCCGCCCTGGGCATCGGCTACGCCGGGAACTGGCTGCTGTGCTTCCCGCTGCTGTCCCTGGCCACCGGGATCGTGCTCCGGGGGCGCAGGCACCTGGGACCCGTCATCCCCGGCTTCGCCGGTTCCGCCGGGATCATCGCGAGCGTGCGCGGCGGGCCCTCGGACTCATTGACGGTCGGATACGGCACCGTCCCGGCCTGGTCACGGCGGCCGTCCTGTCCCTGTTCGAGACCGTCGCCCAGCTCCGGGCGACCCGCCAGGAGCTGGCCCGAACCGCGGTGGAGAAGGAGCGGCTGCGCTTCTCGCGCGATCTGCACGACCTCCTCGGGCACACCATGTCGGTCGTCGTGGTCAAGGCGGAGGCCGTGTCGCCCCAGGCGGAGGCGCTGCTCGGTTGGGTGGTGCGGGAGGGCGTCACCAACGTGGTGCGGCACAGCGGGGCGGACCGCTTACCCGATGTCGCCCTGCTGGACATCGAGCTGCCGGGCCGCAGCGGACTGGACGCCGCCGCGCTGCGCCAGGCGCTGCCGGACTGTGCGGCCGCGCTCAGCGCGGGCCCCAACCCGCTGACCCAGCGCGAGCGCGATGTGCCGGCGGCGGTGGACGGCGCCACGGTGGCCGACATCGCGGCCAACGTGCGCCTCTCCCCCGCCACCGTGCGCAACTACCTCTCCTCGGCGATCGGCAAGACCCAGACCCGTAACCGCACGGAGGCGGTCCGGGCCGCCCGCCGGAACGGCTGGCTGTAACGGCTACTCGGGTTGGGCGGTCTCCCGGGCCCGAGCCTGGTGCCGACGGGCCTTGAGCCGGTTCCCGCAGGTCTTCATCGAGCACCACCGTGCGGTGTTGGCACGGCTGCGATCCAGGAGAAAGAGCCGGCATTCGGTGTTCTCGCACGGCCGCAGACGGCCGGGCATGCGCTCCTTGACGTCCGCCCACGCGAGGACGAGTTCCACCGCGAGCCTGCGCTCCGGCGGCATTTCCACGCGCCACTCGATGCCCGACGCGCCGGGCTGCGGGACCTTGCGCACGCCCGCGAGGACGCGGCGCAGCCGGGGCTCCGCCGGCGCGCCCGACTCCACCGCCTGGAGCGCGTCCCGGGCGATGCGCAGCCACCGGCGCTCCTCGTCGCCGCCGTGACCTCCGTGCTCCCGCGCCCACCTTTCCATCTCATGGTCGTCCTGCCACAGGTCCCGGCGTCGGCCATCCACCACAGGGGTGCTGTTCAGCGCCTGCATGAGGGCTTGGTCGTCCAGCACGGACCGATCACCTTCCCAGCTAACTCCATCAAGGCGTTTGACAGGTTACTCCTACGGCGGTCTACTGGACATCGAGAGTAACCACCAAAAGACCTCGAAGGGGTTAGTCATGGTTGAGATCCGCCACCACTACGCGACCGTGCGGGGACATCGCGTCTTCTACCGCGAGGCAGGCCCCCGCGAGGCGCCCACGCTGGTGCTCCTGCATGGATTCCCCACCAGCTCACGCATGTTCCGCCGCCTGATCCCGGCGCTGGCCGACCGGTTCCACGTCATCGCGCCCGACCACCTCGGCTTCGGCAACTCCGACGCCCCGCCCGTGGACGCGTTCACCTACACCTTCGACGCCCTGACCGACATCACCGAAGACCTGCTGGCCCAGCTCGGCGTCACCCGCTACGCCGTGTACGTCCAGGACTACGGCGCCCCCATCGGCTGGCGGCTGGCCCTGCGCGCCCCCGAAGCGATCACCGCGGTGATCACGCAGAACGGCAACGCCTACGACGACGGCTTCGTACCGGACTTCTGGAAGCCCGTATGGGCGTACTGCGAGAACCCGGGCCCGCAGACGGAACCCGCCGTGCGTGCCGCCCTCTCGCTCGACGCCATCCGCTGGCAGTACGTGCACGGAGTGGACCGGCCCGAGCTGGTCGACCCCGACACCTGGGCCGCCGACCACCGCGAGGTCAACCGACCGGGCAACGACCTCGTGCAGCTCGCCCTGTTCCGCGACTACGCCACCAATCCGCCCCTCTACCCGCAGGTGCACGCCTACTTCCGGGAACACCGGGTTCCGCTCCTCGCGGTCTGGGGCGCGGGCGACGAGATCTTCGGCCCCGACGGAGCACGCGCCTTCGCGAGGGACCTGCCGGACGCGGAGATCCATCTGATTCCCGGAGGCGGACACTTCCTGCTCGAAAGCCATCTGGACACCGTGGCCGGGTATATGCGCGGGTTCCTGACGTCCTAATCGGCGCGGGCCGCGGCCGGGGTGCGCGGCAGGGCCACGGCCATCAGCACCACCGCCGCCGCGATGATCCCCGTGGCCACGACGAACGCATGCCCGTAACCCGCCGCCAGCGCCTCCGGCCCGCCCCCGCCGCGGGCCGTGATCCGCTCGGCCGCGACCGTCGCCAGCACGGTCAGGCCGAGCGCACCGCCGATCTGCCGCGAGGTGTTGACCAGCCCCGACACCAACCCGGCCTCGGACGGGGCCGCACCGGAGGTGGCGGAGGCGGCGAGCGGGGTCATCATCAGCCCGGCCCCGAACGACATGACGATCGCGGGGCCCAGCACCGTACCGGCGAAGGTGCCGTCCGCGTCCATCCGGCTCTGCCACGCGTAGCCGACGACGGTCAGCGTTCCGCCCGCGATCGCCAGCAGCTTTCCGTCCAGCCGGGCCATCAGCCGGGGCGCGAGCTTCGAACCGAGGATGATCGAGATGGTGTGCGGGAGGAAGGCGAAACCGGCCTTGACCGGGCTGTAGTGCAACACGTTCTGCAAGTAGAGCGACATGAAGTACCACATGGCGAACATGCCGCCGCCGCACACCACCATCACCGCGTTCGCCGACGTGACCGCCCGGATGCGGAACAGCCGCAGCGGCATCAGCGGTTCCTCCGTACGCGCCTCGACCGCCACGAACACCGCGAGCAGCGCCAGCCCGGCGAGCAGCGGCCCGAGCGAGGCGACGGCGCCCCAGCCGTGCGGCTCGGTCTGCACGATGCCGTACGCGAGCGCGGTGACGCCCGCCGTGACCAGCAACGCTCCGGGGACGTCGAGCCGTCGTGCCACAGCGGAGCGGCTCTCGGTCAGCCACACCACCGCGGCCACCAGCACCACCACGCCCACCGGCACGTTGACCAGCAGCACCCAGCGCCAGGACAGGTACTCGGTCAGCACCCCGCCGACCAGCCCGCCCGCCGCTCCCCCGCCCGCGCCGACCGCCGCCCAGGTGCCGATGGCGCGGGTGCGGGCCGCGCCGTGCGGGAAGGCGGTGGTGAGGATGGTGAGCGTGGCCGGTGAGAGCACGGCCGCGCCGAGGCCCTGGAGGGCGCGCGCCGCGACCAGCTGCCAGGGCTGCTGGGCGACGCCGCCGATCAGGCTGGCGACGGTGAACAGCCCGAGCCCGGTGAGGAAGACCCGCTTGCGCCCGAAGAGGTCGGCCGCGCGGCCGCCGAGCAGCATGAACCCGGCGAAGGTCAGCGCGTAGGCGTTGACCACCCATTGCAGTGCGGTCTCGCCGAGCCCCAGGTCCGTGCGGATGGACGGCAGGGCGACGTTGACCACCGATACGTCGAGGACCACCACGAACTGACCGGCGCAGGCGGCCAGCAGCACCGCCCACGCCGGGGGCGAGCCGCGCGGCGGACGGGGGGTGGAGGCGGAGGTGGAGGGAAGGGCATGCGGAGGGGGAGTTGGGGTGGACATGGCGGTGATGCTCGCATTGCGCACGGACCCAACGCATCGGCATTTCTGCGCATTTGCGGACGGCGGCGAGTCCTAGGACCCGTGACGGGTCCTAATCGCGGGGCAGGCCGAGGAGCCGTTCCGCGACGACGTTCAGCTGCACCTGGGTCGTACCGCCCGCGATGGTCAGACAGCGCGACATCAGGAAGCCGTGCAGCGCCCGCTCCCCCGCGCCCTCGCGCACCGCGCCACCGGGCCCCAGCAGCTCCAGGGCGAGTTCGGCGACCTTCTGCTGATGGGCGGTCTGCACGAGCTTGCGGACGCTCGCGCCCGCGCCCGGCTCCACGCCGGACACCTGGCGCAGGGTCGTGCGCAGCCCGATGCAGGCGAGCGCGTGGGCCTCGGCCATGAGCCCGCCGACGCGCTCGCGCTCCGGTCCGGTGTCCGGAACGTGCGCGATCAGCGCCTCCAGACCGGTGTCGAAGGTCAGCTGGTCGGCCATGTGGACGCGTTCGTTGCCGAGGGTGTTGCGGGCGACCGCCCAGCCCGCGTCCACCTCGCCCACCACCGCGTCCGGCGGGAGCAGCGCGTCGTCCAAGTACACCTCGTTGAAGAGCGATTCCCCGGTGATCTCCCGCAGCGGGCGGATGGTGATCCCGGCGGTCCGCTTCATGTCGACCAGGAAGTAGCCGAGCCCCTTGTGCTTGGGCGCCGCCGGGTTCGTACGGGCCAGCAGGATGCCGTAGTCCGCCGTACGGGCCCCCGACGTCCACACCTTCTGCCCGCTCACCCGCCACCAGCCCTCCGCCGTCCGCTCGGCCCGGGTGCGCAGCGCGGCCAGGTCCGACCCGGCGTCGGGCTCGGAGAACAGCTGGCACCAGCGCAGTTCGCCACGGAGCGTCGGCAGCAGGAAGCGCTCGCGCTGGGCGTCCGTGCCGTACGCGATGAGCGACGGCACCACCCAGGTGGCGACGCCCAGATCGCTGAGGGCCACACCCGCGTCGCGCAGCTCGCGCTCGATGGCGAGCTGCCGCACCGGGCTCGCGCCGAGGCCGTACGGGGGCGGCAGATGCGGTGCCGCGTACCCGGTGGGTGCGAGGGCGCGCCGCGCGGCGCCCGGCTCCAGCCCGCGCGCCGCCGCGATGACGGAGCGGGCCTCGCGGCGGTGGGTCTCCGCCTCGGGCGGGAGGTCGAGCCGCAGTTCGCGGC
>NZ_RIBZ01000035.1:0-9239 GCF_003721215.1 Streptomyces botrytidirepellens | reverse complement strand
TCACGCCCAAGTAGGCCAGTCGCAGCAGCACGGTCGATCATCATGACGCGCCGGCTACCAGCCACGCGAGAGCACCGACTCGAACGACGAGGCCGACCACCGCCGGTCCAGGTGCATCCCTCCGACCAGGGCGGATGACATTCTCGGCAAGCGCAGGTCCAGCGCCAGTACTCCGGAACCGCCGGCCGGACCGAGAACTGCCAGATCGGCGTCTTCGCCGCCTACGTCTCCGCCCGTGGCCGGGCTCTGGTCGACCGCGAGCTCTACCTCCCGAAGTCCTGGACCGAGGACCGGGAACGCTGCCGCACCGCAAGGGTCCCCGACGAGCGGGAGTTCGCCACCAAAGGCGAACTGGCCCGGCACATGGTGCTGCGGGTCGTCGCCTCGCCGCTGCCCATTGCCTGGGTCACCGCGGACTCCGCCTACGGTCAGGACAACCGATTCCGCCGGCTGCTGGAACAGTCGGGTGTCGGCTACGTGCTGGCCGTGCCCAAGTCCCAGTTCAGCGTGGGCTGTTCGCGGATCGAGGGCCTGTTCGCGCAGGCCCCGGACGAGGTATGGCAGAAGATCTCATGCGGTGACGGCGCGAAGGGGCCCCGCGTCTACCACTGGGCAGCGGTGCGGCTGCCGGCCGTTGCCGAGTTCGACTATCAGGGCGAGGTCCCTCACCGGATGCGGTGGGCACTGGCCCGGCGCAGCATCAGCAAGCCCGACGAGATCGCCTACTACCTCGCCTACGCGCCCCTTCAGGTCACCGTCCAGGAGCTGGTGCGGGTCGCCGGCACACGCTGGGCGATCGAGGAGTGCTTCCAGGCCGCGAAGAACGAATGCGGCCTGGACCATTACGAAGTCCGCCGCTACGTGGGCTGGTATCGGCACATAACTCTGGCCATGCTCGCGCACGCCTTCCTGTCCGCCACGGCACACCAGCCCTGGGAAAAGGGGGCGCAACAGGTGAGACACCCGGGGCCATCGGGCTCACAGTGGCGGAGGTTCGGCGACTCCTGGCAGCTTGTCGTGCCCGACCCCCGCACCTGAGCGGACACCGCGGACGACACCACGCGCTGAGCTGGTCGAACTGGCGCCGCCGACGCCAAGCAGTCGCCCGCCGCTGTCACTACCTGCGGCGTTGTCGCACGATCGAGGGGCGCTCTCCGTGAGACCGCCCCCGCACGATCGAAGTCCCGCTACACTCCCGCCACCCGGCGAAAAGACCAGGTCAGACAGCGAAATCCTGCTGGAGTACTAGGAAGAACGGGCCAGCCAGCGACGTTCTCTCAACGGAGATCATTTCCCACTCACCTCGCCGACCGGCTTGGCCTCAATGGAACCCAGAGTGCTCTCGACCTCGGCACGGGCACCGAGGCTGTCGCCATCCCTTGGGCCGGGCGCTTATTCACAGAGGGTAGTAGTCTCGCGGGAAGACGGAGACTCCGTGAACCTCTTCGTCGGGATCATCCGGGGCGGGCGTGAAGAGTGCAAATCCGAGGTCGGTGAATTCGACTCCTTGGTCATCTTCCGATCCCTCAACGCCGTGTTCCCTCAAGTCTCCGAGGACATGCCGGTAGGGGCGGCCAAAGAGCGGGACTCCTTCATGTGTCACCTGTGCTTCCGGGGTGACCTCGATGAATTCCAGGGAATCCTCTTGGTCGAAGGACAGGAGTAGTCCCTTCTCTGTGAAGTGGTCAGTTGGACTCTCTGAATCGCCCCGCTGGAATGATGTGAAGGACCCCAGCCTCTCGCGCAGGCCGGTCCTGGGCTCGCCGAATCGAACGGAGTCGAGCCCTTCGTTCGGGACGATTGTGTAATGCGTCATTCCGTTCACCAGCCCTTGGGGAGGAAGTAGATCATTTCTTTGATTGCGTTGTCGTATTTGTTGCCGAACTGCCGCCTGACGTCGGCAATGTCCATATTAATGGCGTCGCGGTAGCGGTTCTGGCTGATGAGATTTCTCTGCTGTGCGCGATGTGACATTGCGGCTCTGCTTCGCCCCCAGCTGGCTGTCCTGTAGTGATCCACCTTATCCATTTGGATGGCGGGCCCGCGGTCGCGCGTGATGCCGTTGATCGAATCTGGCGGCATGTGGTTGATCTCGGTACCCGGAATGTTCCTCTTGTAGTCGGTGGCCGGGTCCTTGAGTTGCTTGTACCTACCTCCTCGATATACGTGGCCTGGTGGGGCGTAATCCGGGGCCAGGCCGAAGGGGTCGGTCCAAGTATGGGGGTTGTGGACGTAGGTGACTGGATTGGGAGCCGGCGTGAGGCCCAGGGGGTCGGGGGTGAGGTAGCGGGCGGTTTCGGGGTCGTAGTGGCGGTGGAGGTTGTAGTGGTGGCCGGATTCCAAGTCGTGGTATTGGCCTGGGAAGCGGAGGGGGGTGTACGCGGTGGCGTCGGCGTTCCAGGTGGTGGTGCCCCAGAGGGTCGTGCGGGACTGCCACGCGGTGTGGCCGGTGTCGTCGACGAGGTGGGTGGGAGTGCCGATCAGGTCCGTGATGATCGCGTAGAAGCGGGTGTCGATCTCGTCCTGGGGCGCGTCGGCGGTCGGCGTGTAGCAGGTGGTCTGGGCGAGGGGAATCAGACCGCTCTGGTCGTGGTCCCAGGTGAGGTTCTGCCGACCGGTCCAGTCCGTTGAGGTCGTGCTTTGCTCGATGAGGGTGGCGCCGTGCCAGGTGAAGTGGGTTTCCTCGGCGACCGTGCCATCAGCGGCCAGACGCTGTTTGGCGGTGCGCCGGCCGAGGGGGTCGTAGCGGTAGCGCCAGGTGGTGCCGTCGGGGGTGACCACCTGGGTGAGGCGGTCTTCGCTGTCCCAGGCGTAGCGCCATGTGTCGGGCTTCTTTGACAGGCGGGTCTTCTGGCGCAGCGTGCTGCGGCCCGCGGCGTCGTATTCGTAGCGGGTGGTGCCCGCGGTCCGTATTCGGGTGCCGGTGTAGGCGCGTTCGCCCGTCGCGTCCGAGCCGGGGTGCTGCTGCGGCCAGGTGGCGTGGGTCTGATTGCCCGCCGGGTCGTAGGCGTAGGTCTCCTGCCAGGTGGCGGCCTGTACCTGGGTGACGCGGCCGACCGGGTCCAGGGTGTAGCGGCTGGGCCCGGCCGTGGTGTCCTCGATACCGGTGAGGTAGTCGTCGTGGCGCCAGGTGTAGGTGCGTCGCAGCAGGCTCCGCGGGCCTGCGGTGCAGGACTGGCCGATGAGGCGATCCGCCGGGTCCCACACCTGAGCCAGGGACAGCCCTCCGGCCCAACTCCGTTGGGTTTCACGGCCTGACGCATCATGGGTGAATGTCAGCTCCCTGCCCCCGGTGGTCAGCGTGGTCCGGTTGCCTGCCATGTCGTACGCATAGGTGGTCTCCGCCCCTGCCGGGGTACGGCGGGAGGCGAGCCGCCCTGCCGCGTCGTAGGCCAGGTACAGGGTGCGGTCGTCCACCGTCTCGGACAGCAGACGGCCGGCGGGGTCGTAGGTCCGGGTCAGCTCGGTGTCCTGGCCGACGGCCCCGAGTAATTCTCCGGCCGGGCCCCAGCGGAAGGTCGAGACCTGCCCGGCGGCGTCCTGGACCGCCACGCGGCCCAGGGCATCGTAGGTGTAGCCGGTGCGCTGGCCCAGCGGGTCGGTGCGCGAAACGAGTTGGCCCGCCGCGTCGTGCTCGTAGACCACCTGACGACCGTCGAAGTCCGCCTCCGCTAGGAGGTGGCCTGCCGCGTCGTAGGTGTAATTCCAGGTCAGGCCCTGGGGGTTGGTGACCTCGGTCAGCCGTGTCGCCGCGTCGTAGGCGAAGGTATAGCGGGCCCCGTCCGGGTCGGTACGGGCGGCCAGCAGGTCGAAGTGGGTGTACTCGAAGGTCGAGGTGCCACCGATGGCGTCGGTGTGGGAGAGGCAGTTGCCCTCGCCGTCGTACGTCCAGGACTCCGCCGATCCGTCCGGGCCGGTGCGGCGCAGGAGTCTGCCTTCCGGGGTCCATTCGTAGCGGGTCACCGCGCCCAGTGGGTCGGTCTCGGTCACGACGCGGCCGAACGCGTCCCGCTGGTAGCGGGTGGTGGCGCCCAGCGGGTCGGTGATCTCGACCGGGAGCCCGGCCCCGTCGCAGCGCACCCGGGTCGTCGCGCCCAGCGGATCGGTGATAGCGAGCAGGCCGCCGTGGGCGTCGTAGAGGTAGCGGGTGGTGGCGTCCAGTGGGTCGGTGAGCGAGGTGCGGTTGCCGGCCGCGTCGAAGGTCTGCTGCCACACTGCGCCGCCCGGGTCGGTGATGCGCACCGGGTTGCCTTGGGCGTCGAGCACCGCGCCGATCTCGCTGCCGTCCGGCCGGATCACCGCCGTCAGGTGCCCGCGCTGGTCGTAACGGAAGCCGGTGGTGCGGCCCAGGGGGTCGGTCTCGGCGACCGTACGGCCGGCCCCGTCGTACGCAGTGCGGCTGACCGCGCCGCCCGCGTCGATCTCCCCGGTGACCTGGTGCGCCTCGTCGATCAGATAGCGGGTGACCGCACCGTCCGGCGAGGTCAGGGTGGTGACTTTCAGGCCGGGGAAGTCCGGGTCCGCCCCGTCGTAGTCGATGCGGAAGGTGAAGTGGCCGCCTTCGCCGCGCTCGGCGGTGACCCGGTCGCGCTCGTCGTAGGCGTAGGCGTACCAGCGGTTGTTGGTGTCGGTCCAGGACGTGATCCGTCCGGACCGGTCGTAGACGAAACGCAGGGGCAGCCCCGAGGAGCCCGTCGTCTCGGTGAGGTGGCCGTCGGTGTAGCCGTAACCCACCACCCGGACGTCCCCTGCGTACAGGCCAGTGATCCGTCCGCTCTCCGACGTCAGCCGCAGCCGGTAACCGCCGCTGTGAAGAATCTCGATGGGCGTTCCGGCAGCGTCGTAGGTGAAGGTGATGCGGTTGCCGTTGCGGTCGGCGATCTCCCGCAGGAGCGCCAGCGCCCCGTCGTGGCACGGGGTGAAGGCGCGTACGAGTCCGGCCTCCGGGTCGGAGACGGTGTACGTACCGCCGTCCGCTGTCCGGGACAGCGGCCACCGCGGCCCCTCCGCGGGCAGGACCGCGGTGCCGCCCGGTACCGGGTGCGGATAGGCCAGCAGCAGACCGTCCTCGGTGAAGAACACCACGCCCTGTTCATCGAACTCCAGCCGCTGGTCGGCCGTCGAGGCCCAGGTCGGGCCGAACCACCGCCCGGCGCGGTACCCGGAGTCCACCCGGCGGGAGAACACCAACGGCAGCACACCCGGCAGCACCACATCCGTCTGCGGCAAGAACATCCGCCCGGTCGCCAGGTCCACCGGGTCCGTACGGCCGTGCCGCACCCGGTCCCATGTACGGGAGAACACGCCCCGGCCACCGCCCCGGAGGGCGCCGCGCGCCCACTGCATCGTCTCGCGCGCCGCCAGTCTGGCCCCGACGCGGGAGGCGATCGGGGCCAGGGCGCGCGGGGCCAGGCCCATCAGCAGCGTCTCTGCCAGCCCTCCGCCCATGGCGAGTTCGAGCGGCAGCGCGTACGGCATGGCGAACATGGCGAGGGTGAGGAGGAGGGGAAGGCCGACCTCGAGGATCTTTTCCAGGAAAAATTGGTCGGTGCCCAGGATGCGGTAACCGGAGAGGGGAGCCTCGCCGTCGGCGATCGCCGACCAGCGGGACAGCAGCAGGGCGCCGACGACGAGGCTGCCCGCGCAGACGGCGATGCGGAACTGGACCAGGGCCAGGGTCTCGCCCAGTGGGGACGCGTTCGCTGTCCGGTAGCCGTGTACGGCGGAGATCAGGCGCCACAGCGTCAGGGCCAGCCCGGCCAGACCAACGCCGACTAGGACGTGCAGCCCGGTGCCTTCGGTGAAGTACTCCCGCAGATTTTTCGTGGACGGGAAGGAGCCCACCACCAGATACACCAGGGAGGGGATGGCCAACAGCAGGCTGAGCACCAGAAGAACCTTCTCGTGCCCCGGCAGGCGGGGACGCTGCTTCCGGGCCCGGTGCCACAACTGCCGGAAGGTCACTCCATGCCATGTCTCCTGGCTGTGGGTCGCATCCATCTGCCGGCTCTGCCGCGTGACCGACTCGCGCAGCGGCTGCAGCTTCCCCTCGCGGGTACAGGGGTGTNCGCGCAGCGGCTGCAGCTTCCCCTCGCGGGTACAGGGGTGTGCCGCGGCGTACAGCAGCGCTCTGCGCTGCCGGGCGTAGCCCATGGCGATGATCCAGGTGGCGGGGAGGTGCAGCAGGGCGTATCCGAAGAGAGCTTCCGGGGCGGCCCGGCCCTGGCGTTCGGCAGCCAGCGCGACATCTGGCTCGCGCCGACGGCCTAGGCGGGACCGGCGCAGATCCCAGATCCAGGCGGCGGTAAGGCACCCCAGGATGATCCACAGCCCCCAGTTCCCGGCCAGCCTCTCCCGCCACTCCATCGCGGTGTCGTCGCCCGGGAAGGCCGCAGCGTAATTGGTCACCCAGTGGATCGCCACCGCCCCGGCCATCGGCACCAGCGCCGCGACCCGGGGCAGTGCGCGGGCACCACACCACAGCAAGCCCACCGCCAGCCCGCCCAGCGCGCTGGCGAAGATGTGCACCTCATAGGGGAGTACCGGCCCACCGACTTCGACGGTGCCGGTCGGTGAGGGAAACCAACTGCCGACGATCTGTCCGGGGCCGGGAACGTACGGGTGGTCGACCAGTCCCTCTGCGATCTGCCAGCCCCCCTCAGCGAAGGGAACGGCCTTACTCCCGGACTCGGCATACATCAGAAGCTTTTCCAGCAGACCGAAGCCCGCCCCAGCAGCGCCGCCCAGCACCACGAAGTCCGCCAGGCCCCACTGCATCCGCCCGCGCAGCGCCCACCCGGCGACCAGAAGCGGTGCGACCTTGATCAGCTCCTCCACCACCGGAGCCGTCGTCCACGACACCACATCCATGACGGCCGCCAGTGACTTCTCCTTCGCGGTCGCCAACTGGTGTGCCACCATCAGCTCCAGCAGCATCGAGAGCACACCGCAGCCGTACGCACCCACCCCGAAGGCGAGAAACACCGTTGGCCACCGCACCGTCCGCACCGGCCAGGACAGCAACAACAGCTGCAACACAGCCCACACCGACGCAGCAGCCATCCAGAACCCCACGCCCCGCAACCCCCTCCAACGCTGCCATTGATTCGTCACGCTAAGTCGAACGATCGTCACGTACAAGGGGCCTCAATGGGCGCGCAGTACATGGGACCTCGATCTTCGCATTCGACAGGGTCAGAGAGATGACCTTGGAGGAGACCTGGCCGACGATCCGCGCGCAGGCGAAGACCGAGGGCGGCGAGGTGCCCTTCGCCGACCAGGTCGGCTCCGCTCCGACCAGGTCACCGGCTGTACCTGGGGCGCCAGGGGTGCATGCCGATCGTCCGTTGCACGGGCAACCGCTTCTCCGTCAACGCGATGTCCGAGAGCAGCACGAAGGGCCGGATGTACTTCATGACGCGGCCCGGCTGGCGGTGAGCCAGTGGCGCCCCGGCAGGACTCGAACCTGCGGCCAAGCGCTTAGACGTGGTCTCATGTGGTGAGTCTGGCGAGCCGCTTGTAGCAGATCAGAGTGGCAGCAAGGCTGAGGAAGGCGGCGAAGTGTTGGCTCGCGTTCGTAGCGGACAGTCAGGCGCCGGTAGTTGAACAGCCAGGAGATGCTGCGTTCGATCTTCCACCGGTAGCGGCCTAGGCGTTCGCTCGATTCGATGCCGCGCCTTGCAATCTTCGGCGTGACGTTCCGACTCCGCAGCCAGCGGCGGAGTTCGGGGTAGTCGTAACCCTTGTCCGCGCAGAGCTTGGCGGGCCTGCGACGACGGGGCCCGCTACGCGAGCGCACGGCGGGGACTGCCTTGACCAGGGGCTTGAGGGCAAGGCTGTCGTGGGTGTTCGCAGAGGAAACGGCGGTGACCAGGCGCAGACCCTCAGCGTCGGTCAAGAGGTGGAGCTTGGCGCCGCGTTTGCCTCGATCGACCGGGTTCGGCCCGACGAGTTGGCCCCCCTTTCGCCCGGACCGAGGCGGAGTCGACCAGGGCAGCGGACCAGTCGATCACCCCGGCGGCACCGAGCCGGTCGAGAACCTCTACATGCAGGCGCCGCCACAAGCCGGCCCTGGTCCAGGCGGTGAACCGACGGTGAGCGGTGGCCGGACTCACTCCGAAGCAGGGCGGGAGCCGACGCCAGGCGCACGACGTGGTGAGCGCGTACACGATCGCGGTGAACACTATCCGGTCCTCCACCGGAGCCGTTCCGCCGCCCTGCCGACGGAGCCGGAACGGTGGTATCAGCGGCGCCGCTATCTCCCACAGCCCGTCAGGAACCAGGTCATGCTCAAGATCCACAGCCATGGTCGACGATCATGCCTCAGGGAATCTCCCCCATTGCCCGCCCGCCAGAAAACGACGTTGGGCCGTCCATCCTGGCCTTCTAACCTGCTCACGTGATCGACTACGACGAATCCGACAGTCCCAAGGTCCGGGTGGGAGACCCCGGACCGCGAACCGTCCACCTGCTGCTCTCCGAGCCGACCCGGCCGTATGACGACGAACCGACGCTCGACTTCCTTGTGAGAGCGCGCGGCCAATGGGTGAGTATCGAGACCTCGGTACGGACCTGGGACGGCGACGGCCTCGACAGCTTCCTCTCCGCGCTGGCCGAGGACTTCCGGGGTTGGAAGGGAGAGCGAACCTGGCACTCGTTGGAATACGACCTGACGATCTCGGCGGAACACCATTCCGGCGGCCGCGTACACCTGACGTGGGGCATTCACGACCGGCCTCCGGTCGAGCAGTGGCACTTCGAGACCACCACCGTGCACGCGGCTGGCGAGGATATGCGAAACCTTGCTGCCGAGGTCCGCAGCTTCCTCACGAACATGCCCCGGTAGCCGGAGCCCCTTCCCGCCCTGGCCACCACCACGTGAGACCACGTCTAAGAAGGGCCGCTCGACGCCGTACCCCTTCGGCGACTTCACTCATCAGCCTGTCACCCGCCGGAGAACACACAGGTCAGCGGTGAACCGCTGGAAAATAGTGTGCCAGGAACAAATAGCGGCCAAGGGTGAGGGAATTCCGCCAATTCTCGCTGGCCGGGGCAGGAGTTCGGATGCGTGGGGTGATGACGCCCGAACTTGGGGTGGGCGATTGGTCATTGCTCTCTCTGGCGGGAGGTGACGACCGGGTGGGTGGAACCGCTGTATGAAGCTTCCCCTTGTGACTGGACACCTGGAGACTGGGACGTGAGGTTCCAGAGGAAGTAGTGCCAGGTGGGTAGTCAGTACT
>NZ_RIBZ01000034.1:0-1375 GCF_003721215.1 Streptomyces botrytidirepellens | reverse complement strand
AAGCCGCGCTGCCAACCACTCCCCCACAGCTCATACCGGCCCCGCGACCACACTGCGACCACATCCCGAAACGGCACAACCAGGTGACCATCATCAGACGGCCCACAGAAGCCACGAGTTACAGCAGCCCAGCCCCGAAGCGCTCGGGCACATGCGACCACCCNTCATCAGACGGCCCACAGAAGCCACGAGTTACAGCAGCCCAGCCCCGAAGCGCTCGGGCACATGCGACCACCCTGCGACCACAAGCCGACAAAACGTCAGAAAGGTCGTTCCCTCACTTTGAGGAAACGACCTCCGACCTGCGAAAACGCTGGTCGGGACACAGGCAGATCCTCGGCAGTTGGTTTCCCTCACCCACCGGCACCGTCGACGTCGGGGGGCCGGTACTCCCCTATGAGGTGCACATCTTCGCCAGCGCGCTCGGCGGGCTAGCGGTGGGCCTGCTGTGGTGCGGCACCCGCGCACTGACCCGGGTCGCGGCGCTGGTGCCGATGGCCGGGGCGGTGGCGATCCACTGGGTGACCAATTACGCCGCGGCCTTCCCGGGCGACCACACCGCGATGGAGTGGCGAGAGAGGCTGGCCGGGGACTGGGGGCTGTGGATCATTCTGGGGTGCCTTGGCGCCGCGTGGATCTGGGATGTGCGCCGGTCCCGTCTAGGCCGGCGACGCGAGCCAGATGTCGCGCTTGCTGCCGAACGCCAGGGCCGGACCGCCCCGGAAGCTCTCTTCGGATACGCCCTGCTGCACCTCCCCGCCACCTGGATCATCGCCATGGGCTACGCCCGGCAGCGCAGAGCGCTGCTGTACGCCGCGGCCCACCCCCGTACCCGCGCAGGGAAGCTGGAGCCGCTGCGCGAGTCAGTCGCCCGGCAGAGCCGACAGATGGATGCGACCAACAGCCAGGAGACATGGCATGGAGTGACCTTTCGGCAGCTGTGGCGCCAGGCCCGGGAGCAGCGTCCCCGCCTGCCGGGGCACGAGAAGGTTCTTCTGGTGCTCAGCCTGCTGTTGACCATCCCCTCCCTGGTGTATCTGGTGGTGGGCTCCTTCCCGGCCACAAAGGATCTGCGGGAGTACTTCACCGAAGGCACCGGGCTGCACGTCCTGGTCGGCGTTGGTCTGGCCGGGCTGGCCCTGACGCTGTGGCGGCTGATCTCCGCCGTACACGGCTACCGGACAGCGAACGCGTCCCCACTGGGCGAGACCCTGGCCCTGGTCCAGTTCCGCATCGCCGTCTGCGCGGGCAGCCTCGTCGTCGGCGGCCTGCTGCTGTCCCGCTGGTCAGCCATCGCCGACGGCGAGGCTCCCCTCTCCGGTTACCGCATCCTGGGCACCGACCAATTTTTCCTGGAAAAGATCCTCGAGGTCGG
>NZ_RIBZ01000032.1:0-43925 GCF_003721215.1 Streptomyces botrytidirepellens | reverse complement strand
CTGCTGCCCGGTCCGGACTGCTGAGCGGTCCCGAGCCCAGGCACCGGCCGCTGGCCAAAGACGCAATTGGCGATACCCCGAGCACCAGCGGGGTGGAGTGCACACCGAACCAGGAGAACCATGACCAGTCCGGGAATGTACATCTGCGTGGCGGGATGTCCTGGCGGGGACGACCGCCTGTCTGAGGACAAAATCGCCCGCGCGCCGGGAGCTGTCTTCGTGCTGGATGGGGAGTCCCACGTGTATGACCCGACGATGCTGGTCGGCGGCTGGTATGCCAACGACCTGGGGGACGCGGTGGCGGAGAAGGCCGCCGCCGCCCCGGATGCCGACCTGCGGCAGCTACTGGAGGAGGCCATCGGCGAACTGGCTGTCGTGCACGGGCTGACGAAGAAGTCGCCTGTAGCCGTCTCGGTCTCGATGGTGCGCCAACGCGAGCAGCACGTCGAGGCGCTTGTCCTGGGCGATTGCACGGTCGTTGCCGTCGCGAAGGACCGAACGGTCGAGGTAGTACGGGATGACCGTCCGGCGCGCGTGATCACCGCCTGCCCGGAACTCGAGGCATACCAGAAGCGACTCCAAGCAGGCCACGGCTTCGATGCCGAACACCGCGACCTGCTGGCGCGGCTGAACGACAGCCAGAGGCGTCACCTCAACTGTCCGGACGGTTACTGGATGGCCCAGGCACTCCCGGAGGCCGCTCGACACGCGGTGGTGCGGTCCTGGCCAGTGGCGGATCTGGCCGAGGTTTTGATCATGACGGACGGAGTGAGCGTCGCCGTCGAGAAGTACCGCCTCATGTCGTGGACCGACATGGCCCGCCTATGCCGCACACACGGCCCCGCCCTGGTACTGGACAGGATCCGACAAGCCGAGCTGGCCGATCCTCTGGGCCTGCGTTGGCCCCGGAAACAGCAGTCCGACGACAAGTCGCTCGCCACCATGACCCTCCCGGCCGCTGAGTGAGCTGAAATCCGCACCACCCTCGACAGCGGCAGCACCCACTACCCCCGGCCCTTGCCCCTGACTCGGCCCCCAGCACAGCCTCCAGACGGCCGCAGCGTCATTCGAAGGAGCCCCAGGTGCCCTACGGAATCGACGACCACCGTGCACACTCTCAGCGAGCGCGACCATTCCCCCTCTGAGTGACCCCGCCCCGTTCGAATGAGCTGGTCCTCGACAAGCCCATGATGGCGGGCGAATCGCCATCTATTGGAACGTTTGTTCATGACGTAACCGTAACGGTGCCATCTTCGGCTCCGTTCTTAGAGCACCAGTACCTCAGACACGCCCATTCGGAGGACACGGTGGCCCTCACTCCTGATCCAGCGTCCGCTCTCGCCGCAATCGAACAACCCGGCGGCGACGGTCCGGCTTCCTGCGTGCTATGGAGCCACGTTGACGTCGCAGCACGCGACGCACCGCCGCCGGGGGCCGGACCCAAGGGTGCGCGCGAGGTGCCTGCGCAGGAGTTCGGGCAGGGGCGACGGGCGTGAAGATGCGAAGGAAACCGAGCCGGTCGGCGAGCGGTATTTCGAATGCCGAGCGGGAGCTGTACGGGGGCCGGCTGCGTTGGGACAAGTCCTTCGTGCACCACGAAGGGGCCCTGGTCCGCCTGGGTTTCGCACAGATGGCGGCTGCCTTACCCCGGATGGCGGGGATGGTGTTGCGGACCGGGTGGGAGGTCGACCGGCGAGCGCTGGCCGGGGTCGTGGCGGCCCAGCTTGGCCAGGGCGTGACGGCCGCATGGGGTCTGGTGGCGGTCAACGGTGTCCTGACCCAGCTGTTCGCGGACGGGCCGACCGCGAACAAGCTCCGTGAAGCCCTGCCGGCGCTGGTGGTGCTGGCGGTGCTGGCGGTGGGGACGGCCCTGCTGGCCGCGTGGTCGACCGCAATGTCCGGCCGGTTGGAGCCGCAGGTGGAGCGCGCGGTGTCCGCTCGCTATTACGAGGCCGTCACCCGGGTCGAGGTGGAGGCGACCGAGCGGCCGGAGATCCAACGCGTGCTGGAGGCAGGAAAGTTCGGCACTGATTCAGCCCGCCTCATGCTGCGCATGTCCGTAGGCGTGGCCAGCGTGGTGATCGGCATGGTGGCGGCCGCCGTCGTACTGGCCTCGCTGCACTGGATCCTGCTGCCGATGCTGCTGGCCATCGCCCTGCCCAAAGGGTGGGGCGCGGTGCGCTCCGCTCGTCGCGACTACACCTCGCGGCTGAACTGGATCGATCACCGGCGCGCCATCTCTTCGTTGCTGGCGTACCTGACCCGGCCCCACGCCGCGGGCGAGATCCGCGCGCACGCGGCTGGTAGGAAGCTGCTGGCCGGTTATGAGGAGATGTCCCAGCAGACGGAGGCGGAGCAGCGGCGTCTGGCGCGAGCGCAAGCGCACACCGACCTGGTCGCCGGCGGGTTCTCCGGTCTGGCGTCTCTCGCCTGCTACGGGCTGCTGTGGTGGCTGTTGAACAGCGGCGGCCTTGCGCTGGCCGTCGGCGGGACCGCGGTCATCGCCATCCGCAACTGCACCACGCGGCTGACCTCCCTGGTCCAGCAGGTCAACCGGCTCTACGAGGAAATGCTCCACCTGACCGACACCAAGAACGCTACCGAGCTGGCAGCCGAACACGCCATCCCGCGCACTGGAGTCCCACTGCCGTCCCCCGTGACCGCCGTGCACGTCGAGGACGTGTCGTTCTCCTATCCCGGCGCAGCGTCCCCTTCACTGAAGGGCGTGAGTTTGTCCGTCCACCGTGGCGAGGTGACAGCTTTGGTGGGCGCGAACGGCTCGGGCAAGACCACCCTGACCCGGGTCCTTTCCGGTCTGCTGCTGCCCGCTGACGGAAACGTGTGGTGGACGGGTGCGTCCGGCGAGCGGGTCGAACTCCGTGCGGCAGACCGCGGGCAGGTCTTTGCCCACGTGGGGCTGCTCGCACAGGACTTCCCGCATTGGGAAATGACCGCCGCGACGAACGTGGCCATCGGCGCGGGCGATCGCCCCCGCGACATGGACCAGGTCAAGGAGGCCGCGCACGCCGCCGACGTGCATGACCTCATTGAAGGGCTTCCGCACGGCTACGACTCGATCGTCTTCAAAGGGTACGAGCGCGGTGTCCAGCTTTCGGGAGGGCAGTGGCAAAAGCTGGGCACCGCTCGCAGCCTGTACCGCAACGCACCGTTCTTCCTCGTCGACGAGCCCACCTCGGCACTCGATCCCCACGCGGAGATCGCCGCATTCGAAGGGCTGTGGTCACTGGCCGAGCACGGACACGCCGTCGTGCTGGTCACGCACCGGCTCGCCGCGACCGCGAAGGCCGACCGCATCTACGTCCTCGACCAGGGCCTCATCGCCGAGGAGGGCACCCACGACGAACTCATGGCCTTCGACGGTGGCCTCTACCGGACGATGTACACGGCTCAGGCCGCTCAGTATGGCCTCGCCCTGCCAGCGGGCGAGACGCTCCCCGCACCGCGGGGCGACACGGACCGGCACGAGGACGCCCTGTGACCCGCCGCCGGGTGCCTGCGGCCGCACCGCGCCGCAGTGGTCCTGAGTCCGCCGGCGCCGCGTTGGGGCGGCATCGCGACTTCCGTCGGTATCTGACCGGCCAGACCGCCAGCGTGGCCGGCAGCTCGATCAGCTCGATGGCCCTCCCGGTGCTGGCCGTCCTGGAGCTGGACGCCAGTACCGCGCAGGTGGCCTGGCTGATGTTCCTGGGCCAGCTGCCGCCCGCGCTGCTCGCCCTGCACGCGGGTGCGCTCGCCGATCGTCATGCCAAACGACGCCAGATGATCATCGGCGACCTGGTTTGTGCCGTGGCGTTGGCGACGGTCCCGGCGGCGGCCGCCATGGACGCGTTGACGCTGGCCCAGCTCATGGCCGTCGCCGCGGTACAAGGCGCAGCGGGTGTGGTGCACGACGCCGCTGCGATCAGCCTGCTGCCGAGTCTGGTCGACCGGTCACGGATCCAGCGCAGCAACAGTCACATCGGGGCGTTGTACGCCATCGCCGCGACTGCGGGCAGCAACCTCGGCGCCGCCCTGACCGCCCTGCTGGGCCCCGCCCGGGCCCTGCTCGGCGACATCGGCTCCTTCCTCATCAGCGCCTGGTGCACCGCCCGTATCCGAGCCCGCGAGCCCAACCGGGTACGCAGCGACGGCCGTCAGCTGCGGGCGGACATCGGCGAGGGCCTGCGGTACGTGCACGCCGACCACCGGCTCAGCGTACTCACCTGGGTCAACGCAACGACGTCGTTCGCCTTGGCGATGCTCAACACCCTCTGGGCGCTGTACCTGTTACGCGTCCTGGAGATGAGCGCGACGGCCTTCGGCGTGGTCCTGGGGCTCGGCGCCCTGGGCGCGGCCACCGGGGCCCTGTCCGCCCCGGCCCTCGCCCGCCGGTTCGGGCCCGGCCCGATGATGCTCGCCGCCCTCGCAATCACGCCACTGACCCAGATCCCGCTGTTACTCGCCTCCCCCGGCCTTGGCTGGGAGATCCCGATCGGCGCCGCGCTGTTCCTCCAACTGGCCTGCGCCGGGGCCGCGGGCACCACGCAGCGCTCGATTCGCCAGATCATCACCGTGGAGGGCATGCGGGCACGGATGCAGGCCGTGAGCACCTGGCTGACCTCCGGCGCCCGACCGGTGGCCGCGCTTCTCGCCGGAGGACTCGGCACATGGGCCGGGGTACGGCCCACCCTGATCGGTGGCACCTTCCTGCTCGTCGTGCCTTTCGCGGTGCTGGCCTGCTCCCCGCTGCGCGGGCTGCGGCAGATGCCCGACCCGCCCCCGAGTCCTGCCGGTCCCACAGAGCCGTCCCCACCAAGGCTCGGACCGGCACGTACCGGCGACTCCTGCCCGGACCCCTCTCTGGACGGAGGCGCCGCGTGAATCCTGCTGTCCTACCAGGTCACCTCCGAGCCGGACGGCTAGCAGCACAGGCCACACGCATGAGCCGCCCCGACGCCCCTTCAGCCGAGACGACCCCGCCGACGGTCACGTACTCCTTCGACCGACCCACGCCCACGAACCCCCGAGGTGATGACGTGCCGCTCACCCGCGACCATATCCGTGCAGCCGCCGAGGCGTATCTGGCCCGGCATCCGTGTGAGCGGGAGGGGCTGGCCGGGCTGCTGGCCGTACTCGACGGCCCCGGCGATCCCTCCAGCCGTGCCACGCTGCCGGGCCATGTCACCTGCAGCGCGGTCGTCATCGACCACGGTCGACGCGTGCTGCACATCGGCCACAAGGCATCGGGGAAGCTCCTCACGCCGGGCGGCCACCCCGAGGAGGACGACCGGACCCTCCTGGCCGCTGCCCTGCGGGAAGTCTCCGAGGAAACCGGAATCCGCAGCGGACACCTGTGCCTGACCCCGCAGTTCCTCGGCGAGCCGCTCGATATCGACGTCCACGACATCGACGCCAATCCGGCCAAGGGCGAGCCGCGCCACCAGCACTTCGACTTCCGCTTCGCGTTCTACCTGACAGCCGAGCAGCCGCCACCGCTGGAGTTGCAGGACGAGGAGGTCTGCGGTGCCCAGTGGCTCTCGTTCGCCGACGTCCGCTCCCCGACGCTGCGCGCCAAGCTCTTGGAATCCGGGCTCGACGGGCGGCCGGAGCCCGTCAACGCGTCTGTTCTGATCCACGACGGTCAGGGCCGCTACCTGCTCCACCTGCGAGATCAGCGTGACGGCATCTGGGAGCCGGGGGTATTCGCTCTCCTTGGCGGAGGCCGCGAGATGGGCGACCTCTCCTTGGAGGCGACCTTGCGGCGGGAACTCGCCGAGGAAGTCCCGGGCCTGGAGCCCGCGGATCTGACGCCGTACGCCGTGGAGGAGGCGACGAGCGTCGACGGCCTCGCGGTGCCCATCCAGGTCTACGCAGGCCGCTGGAGCGGAGACCCCGACACGGTGGACCTGCAAGAGGGCGTGCTGCTGCGATGGTTCACTCCCGACGTACTGGACCGTCTGTGTCTGAGCCCGGGCACCGGTGACCTGGTCCGCCGCCACTCGGCCCAGCACCCGGCGGTCGGCAGCCCGCCGGACGGCGTCCGTCTGCTGCGCCACGAGGCACCGGACGGGACCGAGCTGCACATCGTCGGTGTCCACCTCTACCTCCAGGACGAGCACGGGCGGATCCTCCTTGGTCTGCGTCACCCCGACTCGGCGTACGCGGGGAACACGTGGCACTTTCTGGCCGGGCACTGCGAGCGGGAAGAGGTGATCAGCGGTCTGGTGCGGGAGGCCAAGGAAGAGGCCGGGCTGATCATCGAGCCCAGCGCGGTCGAGCTGGTGCACTTGGTCCACCTCGTCGACTCGCCGGGCGCCCGGCCGCGAATCCAGCTGGTGTTCCGGGCCCGGTCCTGGTTGGGCACCCCGGAGATCCGGGAGCCCGACCGGTGCGTGGAGTGGCGGTGGTGGAAGCCAAAGGATCTCCCAGCCGAGGTCGTGCCGTACACCCGGCTGGCGATCGACGGGATCCTCGCCGGGCGCCTTTACTCCGCGATGGGTTGGTGAGCCCTGTGGCGCTTCAGCAGCCCGCTACCGCTTCCTGGCCTGAAGGCTTCTTCGCGCACCGGGCCGGCCGCGGTTGTCCGATGTGTGGCAACGACTGGCGGTCCGACGACATCGGGTGGGGGGTGTTGCTGCATCGCGGTGAGGTCTCCCAGACCTATCTCTGGCGGTCTGGGCAAGTCCGTGGCTACGTCGTCGTGATCTTCACCGCGCGGCATGTCGCCGAGCCGACCGAGTTGTCGGCTGAGGAAGCGGCTGCCTTCTGGCGCGACGTTCTCACTGCGGGCAGAGCGCTCGAGCAGCACTACGAGCTGGTGAAGATGAACTATCTGCTGCTCGGCAATGTGATCCCGCATGCGCACTGGCATCTGGTACCGCGCCGCGAGGCGGCCCAGGACCCGGCCCCGGGCGGACCAGTGCCCTTCGCTCTACTCGATCACAGGCGCCAAGACGAGGCTGTGCTCCAGCGCGACGCCGCAGCCCTGCGACGGATTCTGGAGGGAACGGCATGAGCGGCACGCCCACTGCAGCAGCTAGCAGCCCGGGCACGGCTGGCCTCCGCACTGAAGCGGGCTCGATACGGCCCTGTGAAGCCGAACAGGCCGAACGCCCGGCGCTGGACGCCGCCGCCGCGCGGGCGGCGATGGTCGCCCAGACGGAGGAGCAAGGAGTGCTGGGGCCGGGTCTTGTCCGCGACGCCCTGATGGTGCTGCCCCGCGAGGTGCTGATGCCGCAGGCGTACGTGCGACGCAGCGCCCCCGGAGAGAAGCCGCCCCGGTGGGACCTGCTGGACTGGGCCGCGCCGCAGGACCGCCCCGAACTGGTGGAGGTGCTGTACGGCGGGGCCAGTGTGCTTGTCCAGCACGACGGGGAGCCGCTCCTCGGCCGGGCGCGCGGGTCCCGGTCAGGTGCGGCGATCACGTCGATGTCCACCGTGATGAGCGTGACTGCCGTGTTGCTGGAGGAGCTGGATCTTCGGCCCGGTCAGCGGGTGCTGGACGTCGGCACCGGTGCGGGGGTGACCGCCGCGGTGGCCTGCCAGGTCTGCGGTGACCAGGGGGTGGTCACCCTCGACCGGGACCGGCACCTCACCGACGCGGCAGCGGTACGGCTGGCCGACCTCGGCTTCCGGCCGGAGGTGGTGCACGGATCGGGCGAAGTGGGCTGCCCAGGCCGGGGGTTCGACCGGATCTTCGTGTCGTACACGGTGGAGCGCGTGCCCACCGCCCTCATCGAGCAGCTCGCCCCCGGCGGCAAGCTGCTCGTACACGTGACGACCGCGTCCCCATCGTGGCCCGCCCTCGCCATCGTCGAACGCACCGCCGACGGGCAACTCCAAGCGGAGCTGCGGGCCGTGGAATTCGCCCACCGGGCCGGGCACGGCATGGAACGGATCTTCCTCACCGAGGAGTTCCGGCAGCACATCACCACCGCGCCGGGCGCGCGGACCCAACGGAGCACGCTAGCCCTGCCCGCGGACACAGACCGGGGCCTGTGGCTGGCGGCCGACCATCTCCTCGGCGGCGGCCTCGTACGGGACTTCAGCGCCGAGCACCTGGTCATCGGCGCGCCCGGCTGCGGTTCGTGGCTGCGCGTGAAGCCGGTGGGCCATCGGCGCTGGAGCGTCATCACTCACGGACCGCGCGACATCTGGAGAGAGATCCAGGCTCTCGCCACCCGGTGGCGAGCGGCAGGCTCTCCCGACCGCTACCGCCTCCTCTTCGAGCCGGACGGAGGCCAGCGGGCCGTATCGGCGTGCGGCCGTCTGTCCTGGCACCTTCCCACCCCCCGCCCGCTCGACGACGGAGCATCCACGTGACCTATCCCGACGAACCCTTCCCCAGCCTCCCTGCGGGCAAGGAAGAACTGTTCGCGGCGGCCGCCGCCGAGTACGACCGCTACCGGCCGGGCGTGCCGGCCGAGGCGGCCGAGCTGCTGGCCGACACCGTCCGGGACCTTCCCGATCCCACGCTGCTGGACCTGGGCACCGGCACCGGGCAGGTCCCCCGCGCCCTGCTCAAGGCCCTCCCCTCCCTCGCATACATCGAAGCGGTCGACTGGAGCCGTCCGATGCTCGACCAGGCCCGGGCCGCGCTCACGCCGGTGCTCGGGGACTGCACGCTCAGCCTCATCCAGACCTCGGCCGACATCTACGCGCCCCTCGCACCGCTGCCGGGGGAGGAGAGAAGGACGCCGGACCTGATCACCTGCTGCCGGGCCTACCACTGGATGAGCGGCCCGGATGTGCTGGCGATGGCGCACCGGATTGCCGCCCCGCAGGCCACGTTGGCGATCATGGGGGACGGAAGCCTGTGGACGTACGAGGCCGACTGGACCCAGGCTCTGCGCGACCTGATCCAGCGCTACTTGGGGCCCGGGCGGCGAGCCGGAGTGCTCGGCGACTACCCGAAGCCCGTACGGCCCTTCCAGGAGGAACTCGCCGACTCGGCGTGGAGCGACGTGGCCGAGCACCCATTCCCCATCACGCGGTCCTGGACCCCGGAGACGGTGCTGGGCTATCTGCGCACTACGTCCTTTGCCGGGGCCGAGCTCTTCGCCGAGCGGCATGCGGCGTTCGAGGAGGAGGCCCGGGCGCTGCTCGACGAGCTCGCGGACGGCGGATCGCTGCTGGAGGAGGCCGTGTTCACGGTCCTGCTCGCCCGGCGTCCGGGGGGTGCGCGGTGAGCGGCGGGCAGCGGCACACCGAGCCGGTGGACGTCCATCTGATCCTGCGCCGGGAGACGGCCGCGGGGCCGGAGGTTCTGCTGTCGCGGCGGGCCGGGCAGGTGTACGCCACGGGCCTGTGGCACCTGGTCTCCGGGCATCTGGACGGTCCGCACGAGGACGTCGTCGCCGCCCTGGTGCGCGAGGCGCGGGAGGAGAGCGGTGTCGTCATCGACCCGGCCGACGTGCGGGCCGCCGTGACCGTGCACCACCGCAGCCCCGAGGGCGCCAGTCGCACCGGGCACTTTTTCGAGCTCCGACGGTGGCAGGGCGAGCCCCGGATCGCGGAGCCGGACGTCTGCGACGCGATGGAATGGGCGCCCCTGGACGCGCTGCCCGCGCAGATGGTGGCGTACTGCCGCGCCGGTCTGGATGCCTACACCGCCGGCGCACGCCTGGCCGTGCACTTCCAACGGCCCGGCGACGCGATCGCCTTCGACCCCGGCGCCGACCGGCTGCACCTCGTCCCGGACGTGACCGGCAGGCCGGGTCCCACCGGTCCCGACGCCGCGGTCGTGGAGTTCGCGGAGCGGGCGGTCGGCCGGATCACCAAGTGGACGGACACGTCGTGGACGCGCGAGAACAGCCGCGTCTGGCGTGCCCACGGCGCCCAGGGTGCCACCTGGTATGTGAAGGTGCACCAGAACGAGCGGTTCCACAGCAGGGAGGTACGTGGCCTGCGGACGTGGGCACCGACACTGGGCGCGGCCGCGCCCCGGCTGGTGGCTGCAGACGAGACGCTGCGGGCGGTGGTGATCACCGCAGTGCCGGGCCGTCTGCTGCACGGCGTGGTCTTGGCCCCAGAGCGGGAGAGGGCGATCTTCCACCGGATCGGCGCGCTGGCCCGACGCATCCATCAGTCTTCCCCTGCCCGTCCCGCTCCGGCCAGCAGCGGCCCGGCGATCGCCAAGGCGGACCGGCAACTGGCGGCGGCGCGGGCCCATCTGCGGCCGGGCGATGAAAAGTTCGTCCGCGACCTCGTCGCGCAGGCCGAGCACCTGGAGCCGCTGGAGTGGGTGGAGACCCACGGCGACTTCCAGCTCCGCAACATCCTTTACGGCCCCGATACACCCGCGCCCACGGACGAGGCAGAGGACTCCGGGCCCTTCGTGGCGGTGATCGACCTCGGGCGCAGCGAGCCGGGGCCGGTCGTACGGGATCTGGTCCGCCTGTCTGACGCCTGGGTCGGCCGTCCTGACCTGTACGAGGCGTTCCTGGCCGGGTACGGCAGGCACCTGACTCCGGCCGAGGAGGCGCGGCTGGTCATCGACGCAGCTCTCGACTCGGTGAGTGGGATCGCGTACGGCTCGCCCACGGTGATCCCGAGCTGGTCGAGCGCGGCCGGCGGGCACTGTCCCGGCTGCGAGCCGAGCACCCCGGATCCCTCTCATCGACAGGAGAAGCCTGGTGAACGCCGACATGGCACGCACTGCCGCGGCCGAGCCGCAGACTGCCACCGGGCGAGTGCCGGTCCGCGCGGCCACCTCCGCTGACGCCGAGGGCATCGTCCGGATGCGCTCCGAACATGTCCTGTCCCAGCCCCTGAGCGAAGAGTGGATCGGGCGGTGCACGGACGAGCTGGCGCCCCGGCTGACTCCGGCGGGTGACGCGCGGGCCGTCGTCGTCGATGCCCCGGACGGCACGATGGCCGCCTGCGCCCTCGGCCTGATCCATCCTGTGCTCCCGGCACCGGGCTACCCCCGGGGCCTGGCGGCCCGCGTGCACGTCGTCGCCACCCACCCGGACTTTCGGCGCCGCGGCTACGCCCGCGCGGTGGTCACCGCGCTGCTCGATCACCTCGCAGATGCCGAGGGCGTCACCTTGTTCGAGCTCCACGCCAGCGTGGAAGCGCAACCCCTCTACCGCGAGCTGGGATTCACGGGCAGTCCGGCGCTGATGCGGATGACGCGCCTCGAACCGACGGCCGCAGAGGGCACCCCGGAGAGCCGCCCGGCCTGGCTGCCGCCCGAGCAGTACGCCGAGACGGTCCTCAAAGCCACCGCGTTCGCGTGCGTCTACTTCACCGACGAGGACGGCCAGCCGCTCCAACTGCACTCCGTCTACTCCCCCGCCCACCCGTGGCAGCTGGTCGGCGGAACGATGGACATCGGCGAGCGGCCCTTCGAGACAGCCGTACGCGAGTGCCGGGAGGAGACCGGCCTGACCGTGGCCGGTCCGCCCCGGCTGCTGGCCACCGTGTTCGGGCTGCCGGGTGCCCAGTGGCCCTACAGCACGATCGGGATGGTCTTCGACGGCGGCCGGCTCACCGCGGAGCAGATCCGCGGCATCACCCTCAACCCGCAGGAGCACGACGAGGTCCGCGTTCTGCCCCTGGCCGAGTGGAGGGCGCTGATGCCTGACCGCGACTTCGAACGGCTGACCGCTGTGGCAGAGGCCCGCCGCACCGGCGAGGCCGCGTACTTCGGCACCTGGGACTGGGGGAACGAGTGAGCAGCGTCGTGTTGATGTCCGACCGACGGGTGGCCGCGATCCCGGTGCAGGAGTGCGGCGAGGAACTCGTCGATGTCCGCACGCACGGCATCCACGTCGACCTCCGCAGAATGGATGACACCGGAGCCTTCGCACACGTTCGGCGAGGAGTCCTCAACCGGCTGCTCCATGCTCAGTCGCTGCTGCCCGCAGGGATGCGCCTGCTGTTCGTGGAGGGATTCCGGCCGCCGTCCCTGCAAAGGCGCTATTTCGAGGAGTACTCCGAGGAGCTGGCCCGCGCCCATCCCGACTGGCAGGCCGCCCAGATCCGGGATGCCGCCAGCCGCTTCGTCTCGCCCCCGGAGATCGCGCCGCATTCAGCCGGAGCGGCCGTCGACGTGACGCTCGTCGACGACCAAGGCCACGAGCTGGACATGGGCACACGCGTCAACGCCTCGCCGGAGGAATCCAACGGCGCTTGCTACACCGATGCCCCCGGCCTCAGCGCCAGAGCCCGGACGAACCGGGCCACCCTCGCAGGCGCGCTGTCCACAGCCGGACTGGTCAATTACGCGACGGAGTTCTGGCACTGGTCGTACGGCGACCGGTACTGGGCGTTGTAGACCAAGCAGTCGCCCGCCCTCTACGGCCCCGTCGACCTGCCGTAGTCGAGCGGCCTGCCGACTTCCCCGCCCTTCGTCATGAGGAGTGATCTGTGAGATACACCCGGGTTGAGTGGTCCGAGCATTCCGCCGAGGGCCGTGGTTTCCGGCCGCTCGGGGACAAGGAGAAAGCTCTGTTCGTCGAGCATGTTCCGGCGCCCGAGGGCGGACGGGCTCTCGACGCGTACTGCGGGGCCGGGGAACTCGCTGTGTTCCTGGCCTCGCTGGGCTACGCCGTTGACGGTGCGGACTTCGCCGAGGGCGCCCTCGTGCGGGCCTGCTCGAAGCATGCCGACGCGGACGGGGTGCGGTGGTTGTGGCTGGACGTCGAGCACGACGACCCGGTCGAGCTGCATGAGGATGGATATGACTTGATCACCATGCGGCTCAGTGTCGCCTTCCTCCGCGACCGCGCCCGTACGGTGCGCGCCCTGAGCGCCCGGCTGCGGCCCGGCGGGGCGCTGGTGATCATCACCCCCCTGGTGGCCAGTACACCCAAGGAGCGGCGGGACACCGCTCTGGACGAGGATGAGATCGGCCTGCTGACCGAGGGCTGGGAGCAGGCGGAGCGGCGCGATGCCGACGGCCTGGCGTTCCTGGTGCTGCGCGAGCCGCAGCAAGGGTTCACCACGGTGGAGAAGGGACGTCCGGAGCCGCAGGCGGTGCTCGGCGCGTGTGCCGTCGTCACCGACGCCGCCGGACGCGTGCTGCTCGGGCGTTCCACCCGGGGTATGTGGGAGTTGCCCGGCGGTCGGCTCGAGACCGGCGAGTCGGCCGAGGCCGCGTCTGTGAGGGAGTTGGCCGAGGAGACCGGTCTGAAGGCCAGCCTCGACGACGCGCACCTGCTGACGATCCTCCACGACGACCGCGTGGATGTCCGCCGCATCTCTGCCGTGGTCCGCATCACCGCTTGGACCGGCGACTTGGCCCTGCCCGAGCCACACCGCTTCACCCGGTGGGAGTGGCACGACCCGCACACCCTGGCCAGTCTGGGCCCGGTCTTCGCCCCATCTGCGCAGGCCCTGGAGGCGGTGTGGCCGGGCGTGCTGCCCGACCTGCCGCCGGTGCACTCCTACCCGCACGCCACCACCCCTCCAACGGTCGACGGCGAGCCGGAGGAGGCCGTCCGGCTGCGCAACCAGATGGCCGACACCGTCATCGCGGGCGGCTGGGCCCCCTCAACGCGAGTGCAGCAGGCGCTAAGGGCGGTACCGCGGCATCGGTTCATCCCCGAAAGCCCCCTGCCCGCCGCTTACGATCACGACCTGCCGATCGTCACCCGCCGCGACGAGACCGGGAGGGCGGTCAGTTCCATCTCGGCGGCCTGGCTTCAGGCCGACATGATCGAGAAACTGCGCCTGGACCCAGGGGCAGTCGTCTTCGAGGCAGGCTCGGGCGGCTATAACGCCGAGCTGATGGCCGCCGTCACCGCCCCGGCCGGACGGGTAATCACCGTCGACCTCGACCCCCACGTCATCCACCGCACCCGGCGACTGTGCGCCGAGGCCGGCAGCGGCCGGGTCACGGCCGTGCTCGGCGACGGCAGCCTCGGCGCCCCCGGCCACGTCCCGGCCGGAGGGTTCGACGGCAGCGTGATCACCCACAACGTGTGGGATGTCGCCCCCGCCTGGCGTGAGCAACTGGCAGAAGGCCGGTACCTCGTCCTCCCCCTGGAGATCCACGGCTACACGCGCGCAATCGCCCTCCAGCGGAAGGGAGACGTGCTGCACGCACGCGACTGGACCTACTGCGGATTCCTTCGGGACCGCGGCGGCGCCGCCCGCACCACCCCGAAGGTCCCGCTCGCCGAGGGGCTACTGCGGCTCCGTTTCCACGACGGCCCGGTGCTGGATGCCACCGGGCTCGACGAGGCGCTGCGCGGCGAGCGGCACGAGGTGGCCACGGGCGTCGTCCTGCCTGGCGGCTACTCCTACGCGACCCTCCAGCTGTACGCGGCCACCACCCTCACCGGCTTCTGCCGCCTCACCCCGGACCGCTCCGCCGACAACCCGCTCGTCGCCGCCCCACCCGGACAGGGGGCGGCCGCCCTCATCGGCGAAGGGTCCCTGGCGTACCTGACCTTGGTGAACCTCCGCCACGGCGAGACACCGACCGAGAGCCGGTGGGAGTTCTGCGTCCACGCCTACGGCCCGGCCGGGCCCATCCTGGCCGAACGGATGGCCACCTGCGTACGCGACTGGGACCAGCATGTGCGCCACTCCGGCTACCCGCAGATGACCGTCCATCCCGCCAACATGCCCGATCACGAGCTGCCCGCGGGGCAGGTGCTGACCAAACACACCTCCCGCCTCGTCTTTCGCTGGCCGGGCTCGGCGGAATGCGCCGGGCCGGAGGCCCGAACTGAGACGGGCGGCGCAGATGAGTGACACAGCGAAACTCATCACCGCGGTCGCCGACACCCTGATCCTCGCCTACCGCGTGCTCCCGGCCGAGGTAGAGCAGATCCCCGTCGGCACGATCACGGCGGCCTTCCGAGTCACCGACCAGGAAGGCCGCCAGTGGGTCGCCGAGGTCTACCGCAGCCGTGCCGCGCTGGACCGGGAACGGGACGCGGTGGAACTGGCGGAGTTCGCGCGCGCAGGCCAGGTGCCGGTTCCGGCGGCGCGGCGCACGGTCGAGGGCGATCTCGTAGAGCGCCTGGGACGAATCCCGATGTCGGTGCGGGAGTACATCGGTGGGGCCGAGACCGCGGACGACGGGCTGTCCGGCACAAGGTGGCAGGCAGTCGGCACCGCACTCGGCCATCTGCACCGTCGGCTGGCCGAACATCCAGCCGCCGGGCCCCGGACACTCCCAGGGGCCGGGGTGTGCACCCTGTCGCGGGCTCGTTCCCGCTTCGACCGGCTGATCGCCAAGCTCGGCCAACGCGCACAACTCAGCCCGGTCGACGCATGGGTACTGGAGACGGCCCACGAACGCAGGGCCTTGCTTACCCGTGTCGCCACGCTTCTGAAGCACCTGCCGCCGCTGACCACGCAGATCGTGCACGGGAATCTCGCATCCCCGAACCTGATGCTGCGCGGCAACAGCGTGGCCGCGCTCATCAACTTCCGCCCGCCCCGCCCACGGTTCACAGCGTGGGAAGTGGCACGGCTCGTGCTGGACCACCGGACTGTGCTGCGAGGCGATGAGTGGCTGGCCGGGCTGCCCGACCTGATATCGGCCTACCGAGAAGCGCACAGCGCCGCGCGCCCAGAGGACCTGCTGTCCACCGTGGCGGTGGGCTGCGCCTGGACCCTTGCCTCGGCGTACCCCCTCACCGAGGTTCTGGACCAGCCCCATGGCCTGGACGCTCCGTTGCAGGCGTACGCCAGAGCCCGGCACAAAGCCGCCCTGACCTTGCTGGACCGGCTCGACGAGGCGGAGGAGGCGGTCCGCGATGGCCTGCGATGACAACCGGCAACACCCTGCCTCTCGCCGCAGCGCCCCGCAGCCGCCTGCAATTCGACCCTCACCGCACACAGATCAGCGAGCCAGGCCGCAAGGCCAGGACCGGTCGCGCCGGTCACCAACACTGCCCCGCCGGTCCGCGCTGGCGGCCGCCCGCGGTTGTCGTACTGACCGCCTCCTTGACGTTATGGAAGCCGAGATGGACACACCAACCCGAAACGCCCCCGACGTCCCCGAGCAACCGCGGATGAGCCAGGAGCAGTACGCCCGCTCCCGGCACGCGGTCTGGCTCGGCACAACGGCGCTGTTCACCGACGAGCTGGGCCGCGTCCTGCTGGTGCTGCCCACCTACCGCCGTGGATGGCTGCTGCCGGGCGGCGGCGCCGAACCGGGCGAGAGCCCCGACGCTGCCTGCCGTCGCGAGATCCACGAGGAACTCGGTCTGTCGCGAACGCCCGGGAGGCTCCTGGCGGTGCGCTGGCTCGCCCCTGACCATCGCGATATCCCCGCAGACATGCCCTTCCCCGGAGAAGTGCAGTACGTACTGGACGGCGGGGTTCTCACCGCAGCGGATATCGAAGCCCTGCGTCTGCCTCCTGACGAGCTCAGTGCGTTCGCCTTCCTCGACTCGCGGGCGGCGGCCGAGCGGATGACCCCGATGGACGCGCAGCTCATGCTGGCCGCTCTGCGTGCCCGCCTGGCCGGCACCACCGCTCACCTTGTCGGCGATCGTCACGCCGGTACCGTGCCGCCCCTGGACCGGCACCAGCTCCACACCCGGCCCCGGTCCGGACGTCACTGTCCCTGGCATCCCGGCCGGGTCCCGGACGGTTACCCGATCCCCCAGGCGTGGGGCTGGCTCTTCGTCCCCGACGGACGCGTCGTGCTGGTCGTCGACCCCGCCAAGGCGCTGGCCACACTCCCCGGCGGCACCGTCGAACCGACAGATGCCTCCCCCGAAGCCGCGCTGGTACGTGAGGCCGAGGAAGAGGCTCAGCTCACCCTCGGCGAGGTCGAGCGGCTGGGCTGGGTGTACGACGCTGTGGGCGCCGTCTACGGCGGCATTGGCGAATGCGCCCGGCTGCGGCTGGCCGCCCCGGTCACCGCCATCGGCCCCTCCGCCATCGACCCGGCCACCGGCCGCCGCTTCGCCCGGCTGCTGGCCACGCCCGAGCAGGCCGCCGCGCTGCTCGGCTGGGGAGACCAGGGATACCACCAGGCCGAACTGGCAGCCCGAACGGCCCACATGCGGTGGGGCATCCCCCACCCCGCGCCCTCACCGATCACCGAACTGCCCGCCACCGGCGATCTGCAATGACCCATCGCCAGACACCGGACCAGACCCCTTTTGGCCCGCCCGCGGAGCCCGCCCGGCAGGCCGAGCGACGCGTCCCCTTCCACGTCCATCGCTGTCTGTGTCAGGTGCGGGTCTGGTGGGGCAACGCGCCCGCCCGGGACTGTGTGAGGTACCAGCTGATCTCATAGGGGAGCTGGCCGGCCAAGCTCAGGAGCCCGTCAAGGACACCTTCGTACAGCGGGTCCACGTCCGGGCGGTCGAAAGTCGTGAGCCACCCGGACCACAAGGCGGCCGTGTCCCTCGGGCCCTTCTCGAGTTCGGCAGCAAACTCGATAATGTCCTCCACCGCACGGAGCAGCGCGTGGCGCCTCTCCTCGTGCCGGTCCTGGACTTCGGGCTCGCGTGCGATCAGCAGGTCGGAACACGGGATCGACAACGCATCGCGCAACTGCCCGAGGGACGGCTCCTCGCACAGCCGCGTCACCGCGACCGCCGTCAGCGCGGGCCTATCGCCCACGATGCGGTCCAGAACCCTGATGCCCAGTACCGCGGCCGCGCTCGCGTAGCGCCAGACGAGCAACCCGACGCCGCGCTCGTAGCGGTAGGCAAGACGGCCGAGTTGGTGCAAGGCGTCGGGGTGGTGGGTCAGGCCCCGGCCCTGCGCGTACACCTCCGCGTTCTCCTTCAGCCGCTGGTAGCGGTGGGTGACGGCGAGCGCGGATTCGTACTCGTGCCGGAGGTCCTGCAGTGTGACGTGCAGGGCACGCAGCGCTTCGATCTCGAGCGCGGTCAGTGGTGCCGAGTCGGTGAATGCCGGGAAATCCACGGGGGCGTTGTCTCCTCATGAGGACGCTGTCGGGTTATGCCAGCCATGGCGCCACTGTCCTCGCCAGGCGCTCTTGATCGGTCTGCGCTGTTCATGCGTCACGCAGCGCTTCGAGTTCTGACCGAGTCAGAGTGAAGGGCGGAGTGCGGCCCTTCCAGCCCACTTCGGTGGCGTGGCGCAGACCTGCCGACGGCAACTGTCCGTCGTGCCCGGGCGCAGCATGGGTGGTGTCCTTCAGAAGAAGGTCGATGAGCCGGGCCAGCGCCATCGGGCCGCCACCCCCATAACCATAGGTGTAGCCGCCGCCGACCTGCGGCGCCACGAAAACCGTCCCGTCTTCGGTGGTCACCCATACCGAGCCGCGACCGATGGTCAGCGTGGCGAGCGGCGAGTGCGCCGGCAGCCGCTGCGGGGCGACGGTCTCGACCATTCCCTCGCTGGTTCGTATGGCGGGCATGTCGGTCACCGGGTCGATGAGGATGTCGCCCTCGGCGGCACCAAGGGGGAAGGCGAGGGCGGTACGCGGCGAGGACACCAGCCGGGAGGCCCACTGCCGGGCCTGCGCGCACTGAAGGTCCACGGTGACCTTGCGGACGCCGGGAAAGTACCTGCTCACTCCCAGGGCCTGCCCCAATGCAGCGCAGCGGGCGGCGAGGACGTCGGTGCGGGACAGGACCGTCCTCCACCCGTCTCGCAGGACTTCTTCGGCGACCGGCTGCGGAGGGTGCGGCATGAGCGGACGGGCGGCGACGGCGATTGAGGCGATGGCATCGCTGGCGTCGACGTATTCGGCGATCTCTCTGCGCGCGGCCTCGGCACAGTCCCACACAGCCTCGCGCGCGAGCGCGAGCGCGGCCACGGCCGCGTGGGAGCCGTCGGGTTCCTCCGCGGCAAGGCGCAACAGCGGTTCCGGGTCCGGAGTGACGACGGCTGGCACATGCAGGACGGGCGCGCCGGGATTCCAGTCCACCATCAGGTCGGGATCGCGCAGATTCGAATGCCAGTAGGGTGCGGGCATACCGAGCACCCGCTCCAGGCGACGCCAGGTCGTGCCGTAGTACTCATCCGGGCCCGCCGCGTCGATCACCTCCAGGCTCGGCCCCTCAGGAGGCCCGTAGTCGGGCTCGACCACGGCCAGGGCCACGGCGCCCTCGGCCAGCTCACGTAGCAGAGCATGATTCGGGAACGTCATCCCCATCTCACCGCGCACCGTGTGCGCGAGCACGACCTCCCCAAACTCCGTCTCCCACCGGTACAGCACCCAGCCATGGCGCCGTCCCGCGCCCAAGAACCGAGAGGGCCCGGAGGCCACCGAGTTCCACAGCAACCGCTTCGCCGAGAGCTCCGTCTTCCCAGAACGCCTGAACACCACCAGCAATCCCCTCCCTCGGGCACCTTACGAGGCCACGACCCCATCCAAACTCACCTCGACCTACCAGGGAGGCGAATCCAGTCAGCATCCCCAGGCTGTGTGAGGGACGGCCCGGAAAGCACGTCGTCAGTGGGGCACGGCAGGCTGAAATTCCGGTGTCCTCAGGGGCCGATCGGCCAGCATCCCCCATGATGGGGACTACCCGGGGCAACGGAACAAGCAACGCTGGGAGTACGCACATGGCGGTGGAGGCCGACACGCAGCAGGAGCGCGTCGCAGGGCGGGTGTGGACGGTACGCCTGAGCCCCTACGGCCGTCCCTCCGCCGGCGCGGTCCAGCTCTCCTGCTCCCGCCCAGCCTGCGCCGATCAGCGCTTTCCCAGCGGCGCCGCTGCTGGGCGCAAGGCCGCGGTCGAACACGTCAACCTGCACCTGTCCCGCATCCACGCAAGCGGCGGGCCCCGCGACGTCGGGTGCGCCTGCCGCGTCGCCGACTGCTCGTGGCACACCCCCGACCCCACCGCCGGACAACGTGGCGCCGCGCGGCCAGTGGCGGTCCGGTGCGGCGGTCCGATCGTCCTGACCGTGTACGCGGACCGTGCCGGAAGGCTGTGGCGGATCGCGGAGATGTGCACGCGGTGCGCGGCCGCCACCCCCGACTGCCGTGTCCTGGCAACTGCTACGCCCCCGGCCCGCACCAGTTCGGCCGCGAGGCGGGAGCCCGCAGACGGCACGGTGGAGGATGGGGTGACAGCGGTCTTCTCCAGCAGCGGCCCCTCTTCCGAAGCCGATGTCCATTCTTCCCCGGGCTCCACACCGGCATCACTCCCTCGTGCCCGCGCCGCTTCACCGGGCACCGCGTCACCGAGGGAAAAGCCGTGGGGGAAAATCGCGCAGCGGACCGTGCCGCATGACCTTGAGCCCGACAGCCTCCGAATGGAGCTGACCGAGCTTGGGGACGCATTCCGCGCCTACCAGCAGCGCACCGAGCCCGACCTCGCCCTCCTCGCCCACCTCCACGAGCGCAAGGCCCACGCCCTCCGCCAGTGGGCCGACGTGAGCGGCGACGGCTCCCTGCGCCACGAGGCGGAGCGCGCCGAGAAGGCCGCGCAGACCACCCGCGAGATGCACGAAAACCGTACAGGCCAGCCCGCCTGCGGCACGGTGGGCGACGACGGACCAGCTGTAGAACGGCTGCTGACCCGGCACCAGGCCGTGCACGCCCGCGCCGTGCTGGACTACGTCCAAACCCACTCCCCGCACCCCGAGGCCGAGGTTCGCCTGGCGGTACTCATGCTCACCTTGCGGACCTTCCGTGACGGCACTGGGAACGTCACCGGCCAGGATCTCACCGGCTGGCTCCAGGACGATGCCGAGCGGGTGCTCCAGCAGCTCGTCGCGGCTGACTGGCTGCGTCTGCCCTGCACCGTCGCCGAAGTGATGGCCTCCCTCGAAGACCCCACCGCCATCACCGTCCCTACGCTGCTGCCCGAGCAGCCCCGCCCGTTCGCCTTCGGCAAGGCCACCCGCTCAAGGATCTCCGGCTGGGCCCAGAAGACGGTGGGTGATCGGAAGCTCCGCAAGAAGAGACTGGCCGCCGCCACCCGGCTCCTGGCCCTGTACACCGCCGCCCACACCCGCCCCGACGGCCGCCTTGGACGCCCCGAGGACGGCGGACTCCACTTGGACAAGACCGCCGCGTTCTGCGCCCTGCCGCCCGAGGACGTCATCAAGCACGCCGAACTGCTGATCACTTCCGGCTGGCTCACCGAAGCCGACACCGCCGGAGGGAAGCTGCGCGGACAACTCACCGAGCGCGTCTTGCCGTTGGGAGGGCTGCTGTAGCGCACGCGGCAGCGCGGGAGGCTTTGGCCTAGCGGCGCCTCGCCGTGGACCGCAGCGATCAGGACCGACGCCTGGGTGACCGCAGTCTCCGGCTCAGGGAAGGCACGGGTGCTGCGCTCGTACTCCCGGCGATCTGCCGCGCCCGCCCCGCCCACGGTTCACAGCGTGGGAAGTGGCACGGCTCGTGCTGGACCACCGGACTGTGCTGCGAGGCGATGAGTGGCTGGCCGGGCTGCCCGACCTGATATCGGCCTACCGAGAAGCGCACAGCGCCGCGCGCCCAGAGGACCTGCTGTCCACCGTAGCGGTGGGCTGCGCCTGGACCCTCGCCTCGGCGTACCCCCTCACCGAGGTTCTGGACCAGCCCCATGGCCTGGACGCTCCGTTGCAGGCGTACGCCAGAGCCCGGCACGAGACCGCCCTGACCTTGCTGGACCGGCTCGACGAGGCGGAGCAGGCGGTCCGCGATGGCCTGCTATAACAGTCGGTAGCCGCCTTTTCGCCTTCGCGGCAGCGCATCGCCACCGAGCGGGGCGCCCTCAGGTGCGATGGCGCCGGGCTCCGTTGCCGAGCGCCTGGCGGCGGACAGATGCAGCGCTCGGCACCGTGGTGGGATTCGCACGGTGCCGAGCGGGCAGAGGGCACAGCGCACGCGTCTTGTCGCTGGGTAACCCAGTTGGGGGCCGCTATCGCGTGGAGACATCGCTAATGCCAGATGCGTTGAGACCTGCGGGCCGAAGTTCTAGCAGGGGCTCCAGTTGGCGCTGGAATCTCCTGTTCGAAGTGTCTCTATTCGGAAGATGAGCTGCTGGGCAGCGGCTTCATCACCACGATCAGCTCGCTTAATATACGATCCCAGTGTATGGAGATCACGAATTTTAATCAACGTAGCCAGGCCTGACCAGGATCGCGGGTCGTACCCGTATCCGTGAACGAAATCGGACAGCTCGCCTTCCGTGCGCCCGAAGCGAACTCCTTGGAAGGTGTTTGCGAGGTCAATTTCTCGGGGGCCGAATGCTATTTCGTCCCAGTCGCCGAGTACAACCCTATTTCCGTCCCAGAGTGTGTTTCCCGGGTATGCGTCTCCATGGATGAAGCCTTCCCCCAGAGGGAACTCCAGTTTGTCGTAGGCTTCTGTCGACATGGCGACGGATTCAAGAAGCCACCCGCGGTCGCGGGCAGTAAGCTTCGCACTCTGTTGTACCGTTGCCTCTAGTGACACTAGTGGGCGGTAGTTTGTCAGCTCGACCGGGGGATGTGGCAGGTCGTGCAGTTGTCGAAGGATCTGGCCTAGCTGCAGCGTGCTTGGACGAGGAGTGTCCGGCTGCGGGTAGTGGACCCAGAAAGCGATCACGTAGGGCCCGCAGTCGATCGGTTGGGGGACGTCGAGTGGTTCTGTCGCCGGGACGCTGTGCTCGACCAGCCAGCGCGATAGGTCGACTGCCCGCTGTACGGATGCGCGCTGGTCTGCAGTGGCTACCCGGGCAACGGCTTTTGCCTGCGGGAGTAGGTAGACGGGCGTGGCGTGGTTGTGAAGCAGAGTCAGGCCGCGTGCAGGCAGTTCGAGCTGGCGAGAGGCGGCCAGGACAGCATCTTCATGATCTTCATAGGTGGGCGTCATCACAGGGACGTTAGCGCGTTCTCACTGTTGATCACTTGGTAGTCCCTGGCAAGGTCGGCGAGGCCGCGAACATCAGCGTCCTTCGACGCGGCAAGGGTGCCTGCCAGGCGCGTCATGGCTGTACCGAGCTGGCGGATGCGTAGCTTCGGCGGGAGTTTGAGGATGTGCTGGAGGTGCCGGGCGGCCCCGTCGGTGTCGTCGCATGCCAGCTTGGCGGTCACGATGTCGATGTGCGCGAGGGCTTCGTCGCCGTAGGAGCGGTCCTCGGGTACGCCGGCGGCATATTCCTGCAAGGCATTGGCGTGATGCTTCTCAGCTAGGCTGTAATCGCCAAGTAGTGCATAGACGCCTCCCAGGTAGTATTCCTGCTTCGCAATAGGGAAAGTAAGCAGGCCACCAAATTGAGTGATGGCATCAGGCTCGGGGTCTTCATCACGGGCACGGTTCATGCGGGCGATCGCTTCCCTAGCGCGTTCGCGGTTTCCCGCACGGGCAGCTGCACGTGCCTCAATGGCTGCTATGCGAATGCGGCATTCTCCGGCCGGGGCAAGAGTGAAGCCGTGCTCGGCGAGCTTGATCGCCATGCGGTTTTGTGGTGACCACTCAGCGATGAGCGCTCCCGTCCCACGGGTCCATGCTCGAAGTCCGGTGTGCTCGGCTTGTTCTGCGCATGCCCACGCGGTGTCCACCTGGGCCATTGCCGAGCGCGTGTCCCCAAGGTTCTGGGTGGCATGGGCAAGAAGCAGACAGGACGTGCCGGCCAGCATGAAAAGCTCGCGAGTTTCCCGCGGACGCTGCCGCCCTTTGAGGAGCTCGAATATGCGATCACGAACCTGAACAAGGTCAGTAAAGAGCGGGAAAAGAGGCGCATGTACGTAAGTTGTCGCAATTCGGGACAGCTCGAACGACAGAGAGTCGAGGGTCTGGTCATCCACGTTGCTGGGCGTGAGCGTCTCGGAAAACGCTAACGAGTCCCGGGCCGCCTTCGCTGCCAGCATGTGACCGCTCTCCTGGCTGACGCCAGCGCGAGGCCCTGAGCCCCGCATCGGAAGTCCCACGAGGCCTGGTGGGGCGCCGAGCGACTCCAGGATGTCGACCGCCTTCTTGATGTTGACGACGCGGCGTGCCCCGGATTCCAGCTGCGAAACAAACGCCTGTCCGACACCTGCCAGTACGGCGAAGTCCTCTTGCGAGAGCGACATCAGTTGGCGCACGGACCGGCTGAGGGCGCCGAGGTCCAGCGTCCCGAGTGCCGCGCGGACGTCCTCGTTCGCCCATACGTGCTCAGGGATCGGCGCAGGCAACGAAGCCCCTGATGTCTTCTCACACGCGGCGCAAACATCAGCTTCGTTGTAGCGGTTCAGGTTGCGGCCGCATTTACTGCACTGGTGTTCGATGATTTCCACCCCCGCGGCTTCATCGTGAGTTCGACGCGATTGACATGCTCACCTCTGCATGGAGGTATTGCCGTCGGCAATATTACGCGCCTTCTGCAATATTGCAGCGCGAGTGTACGAGATCGCTCTTCTCGTTGGATCCTGACGCCCAGCCACCCCCCGGGGCTCCGCCCATCGGGGTCGCGCACGTCGGCTCGCGAGAGGTAGTTCATGAGTAATCAAGCAAGCGGCTGCTGGCGCAGCAAGCCCGACTCGTCACAGCCCGGTGCCCGCATGCGCGACTCCAACCTCGGTGGCGAGGCTCACTGCGCGGGAGGCAAGGCAAGCCCGTCCACTCGTCAACGGAGCCCTCTGCAAGGGGTCGTCACCATGCCGTGTCAGCATCAGCCGTCATGCCCGTCTGCCGACGCCGCCGACAGGGAGGCCGCTCACCTCCTTGAATACTTCCCCCAGCAAGGGTGGGCACTGCTGTGTAATGGAGTTGTGCTCTTCGACGACACCGGTGAGCTCCTCCCGGACGGTCGAATCGTCGCCCCGTGCCGGCAGTTCGTCAGCCCCGAACTCGAGGCGACCGCATGATCGGGTCGGCTCGGTCACGCACGAGCGTCACTCCGTCCTTCGACAAAGACATGGTCGGGCACGACACCGCGCTGAGGACCGTTCTCCAGGACCTGCGGACCGGGCGCTGGATGTCGATGCGGGCGTTGCTGACACACGTCAACTACCCAGTCGACTGGGCCATGTGGTCTCACCGTACCCAGGTCTTGGGAGAGGCCGCTGCGGGCTCCAGTGTGGTCGGTGCGTGGCTGAAGGAGGAGCCGGCCAGCCCGGCCGGGCGTGTGATGCACGCACGGGTACTGGTAGAGCGTGCGCTTCGGGCTCACCATTGCCGACACCCGCGTACTCAGGAGATGTGGAAACAGGCAGCAGAGGCGTGCCTCCTCGCGGCGCACTATGCACCAGCAGATCCCGTGCCTTGGGTGTGTCGCCTGCGCCTCGCGCTGATGGACAAGGACCAGCAGGCGGCAGTGCACCGGCAGGTTCCTCCTGAGACGACGCTGCCACCCGGACCGTGGGGCTTGCTTTACGAGGCCACCGCTCGGGACCTTTATAACCGCGAGGCCCACCACCAGATGATGTCGTTTCTGGCTACCCGGACGGGTGGGTCCTGGGGGCAGGCCAACTTGTTCGTGCAGTGGGTCATGGAGCGGACGCCGGAGGGCTCGGCTCTGCTTGTGCTCCCCCTGTACGTGCGTACAGCACTCTGGCGGCAGCGGCGATCGCCAGGAGGCCATCTGGATGTGGCGTGGGTTGATGAACGAGCTCGCAGAGAGGCCATGTGGGGACTACTCAACTGGTTCCAGCTCTCCCAGCCGTCTTCTCGCTCACTGCTGGACCTCAACCACCTGGCCCACGCGCTTTGGGCGGCCCGCCTGTACGCGGAGGCAGGCACAGTGTTCGAAGCGATGGGGCCGTACGCCACCACGCGTCCGTGGGAGTACCACACTGACAAGCGCGTCCGGCCGCCCGAGTACGTAGCAACGGAGTGGTTTGTGCGTGCCCGCAACCAGTGCAGGAACGCCAGCCCGAGCGCGCTCAGAGCCAGTGTGCGCTGCTGAGAGCCTTTCCTTCATCTGAACCCCACCTCTGGTCCAGCCCGTGTCACGCGGACCATCCGTACGTTCCCGCGCCACACGGCACCCTATATGTGACTGTTTGTAATGTTTTTGGAGGCGATTCGTGTCCCACGCGGCGAACGCGCGGACGAGGCAGTCGGGGCCCACCACGCCCGATGAAGGCCAGATCTTGCGTGAGCTCGGATACGACCCCGTCCTGGCCCGGCGTATGGGAGGGTTCGGCAACTTCGCGATCAGCTTCTCCATCATCTCGGTGCTCTCCGGCTGCATGACGCTCTACGGGTTCGGGCTGAACACCGGCGGGCCAGTGGTGATGCTGTGGGGCTGGGCCGGTGTCGGTCTGATGGTGCTGTTCATCGGCATGGCACTCGCAGAGGTGACCAGCTCCATGCCGACCGCCGGCGCGATGTTCTACATGGCACGTCAGCTCGGCGGGGTGAGGTGGGGGTATTACACCGGCTGGGTCAACCTGCTGGGCTTGCTCGGCGGCATCGCGGGGAGCGCCTATGGCGCAGCCCAGTTCACCGGCGCGCTGCTGAACCTGCAGTTCGGGTGGGAGCCGACCACGGAATGGACCATGGTCGTTTTCACCGCGATTCTGCTGCTGTTCGGCGCGCTGAACCTTGGTGGAGTACGGGTCGTCTCGCTGTTGAACTCGGTCAGCGTCTGGTGGCACCTGGTAGGTGTGGCCGTCATCGTGGCGGTCCTGTGGGCTGTGCCGGACAGCCACCAGTCGACCGAGTTCGTGTTCACTCAGTTCACCAACAACACCGGCTGGTCGAACCCCCTGTACGTGACCGCGCTCGGCTTGCTGCTGACGCAGTACACGTTCACCGGCTACGACGCCTCCGCGCACCTTTCCGAGGAGACAGCCAACGCCTCGGTTTCGGCGGCGCGTGGCATGGTGCGCTCGATCTGGGTGTCGTGGATCGCCGGGTTCGTCCTGCTGGCCGGGCTGACGTTCGCTATCCAGGACTACGCCGCCACCGCGGCGGCGCCGGTGCCCCCCGCACGCATCTTCCTCGACGCCCTCGGTCCCGATACAGCCGCCATCCTGATGCTGATCGTCATCGGCGCGCAGCTGTTCTGCGCGAACGCAGGCATCACATCGGCATCGCGAATGGCCTTTGCGTTCAGCCGTGACGGTGCGTTGCCCGGGCACTTGCTGTTGCGGCGAGTGAGCCGTACCCAGACTCCGCACCTGGCAGTGGGGCTGGCAGTCGCAGGTCCTCTCGTTTTGGCCCTGCCGTCCCTGTACTCCACCACGGCCTACACCGCCGTGACGGCCATCAACGTCATCGGCATCACGCCCTCCTACGTCATCCCCGTATATCTGCGTCTGCGTCATCCCGAGCGATTCACTCCGGGCCCGTGGATTCTGGGCCGGTGGAGTCGGCCTGTCGGCTGGATCGCCGTGATCTGGGTGGGTTTCGCCACCGTGCTGTTCTGCCTGCCCCAGACCAGCCCCATCACAGCGGAGTCGATGAACTACGCGGCCGTCGCGCTCCTCACCGCGCTGGCGCTGGCCACCGCGTGGTGGCCCCTTGCCCGTAAAACCCTCACCGACCCCACCGGCACCCCCTCGACCCCCGGCCCGAAGGATCACTGATGCGTGCAGTCGACCACCAGTACAGCGGCCCTGAAAGCGGAGGAAGCCTTCGCTGCCCGCCGCCTGCTCGCGGCCGCATCACCCGGGAGCAGCTGCAGGAGGAGGTGAGGCAGGAGCGCGTCCACAGCGTGATCCTCGGTCTGACCGACATGGCCGGGCGGTTGAAAGGCAAGACGTTCGACGCCGGTGTCTTTCTCGACCGGATCGCCGACAGCGGCGCTGGCATGTGCGCTTACGTGCTGGCCACCGACGTCGATATGAACCCTCTGCCGGACTTCGATCTGTCCTCCTGGGACACCGGCTACGGTGATCTGCATCTGGTCCCCGACCTCAACACCATCCGCCTACTGCCCTGGTCCTCGGGAACGGTCCTGGTCCATGCGGATGCGTCCATAAACGGACGGCCAGTCTCGGTGGCGCCCCGGCAGATGCTGCGCCGTCAGCTCGACGAGCTCTCCCAGCGCGGCCTGCATGCCAAAGTGGGCCTGGAGACGGAGTTCGTCGTATACCGCGGCCGCCTCGACCACGCACGTATCGGCAGCCATCAGAAGCGGCAGCCGATCACAGCCCGCAACCGGGACTGTTCGCTGGACCACGACGCCCGCACCCATAGCTTCCTCAGCACACTGCAGACCTCCCTCCGCGAAGCGGAGCTGCCCACCGAGGCCGTCAAAATCGAGGCCGGACATGGCCAGTTGGAGGTCACCTTTCCCTACGGTAAGCCCCTGGACGCGGCCGACGGACACATCGCGTTCAAGCACGCCGTACGCCGCATCGCCACGGACACCAATCTGACCCCCACCTTCATGGCCGTACCTGACCCTGGTGTTCACAGCGGCCTCCACATGCACCTGTCCTTGTGGAACGACCACGGGCCGACCCTGATGAACAGCGACGGGACGCTGTCCACGCAGGCGAGACACGCCATCGCGGGACTGCTGACGGTGCTGCCCGAGCTAGCTCCGCTTTACGCCCCCACCGTCAATTCCTACCGGCGATACAAGCCCGACACCTTCGCACCGACCACCTACAGCTGGGGGCACGACAACCGCACCTGCGCTGTCCGCGTCACCGGCCAAGGCCAGGGCCTGCACCTGGAGCTGCGCCTGCCCGGCGCGGATGCCAATCCCTACCTCGGGCTCACCGCCGTCCTGGCGGCCATCCAGCACGGACTCGACCAGGAGGATCTCCTCCTTCCGCCGCCGAGTACCGGAAGCGCCTACACGGGAGACGCCCCACCGGTCCCGAACAGCCTGGCCGATGCCCGAGCGGTATTCCGGGACAGCGCCCTGGCCCGCAAGCTGCTCGGCGATGACGTGGTCGATCACTATGTGTGTGCCCTCGGTGCCGAAATCAGCGCGTTGGAGTCCGCACAGAACGCCCCAGAGGTCACCAACGAAGAGCGGCAACGCTGGCTCGCCGCCGCCTAGTCCGTCGTCCCTAAGACCGGCCGCCGGGCCGTAGTCCTGTTTCCTGATCCCCCGCGGGGAATGGCACGACGCGGTCCGGCGGTCGCCCCTCCACCCTTTTTCTTCCGATGTGGCTGAGTTCGTTTCACTGCCCCATCTCGCACCGCACCCCGACTTCGCCGAGGATCCATGACTCCCACGAACTGCGCTGATCACCGGCCACCCCGACGTTGGTTGACCGGGCGCTCCCGCCTCATCGAGGTCAGCAGGCAGATCGCCACGCATTCGGTGCGCGACACCGGGCCCTTGCCGCAGTGCCCGCCGCAGAATCAGCACAGCTCTGGGATCGCCCCGCCCGAGCCGCTGCTGTACTCGACCACTGGCCCGGCAGTGCTGCACGCCCGCCTCAGCTTGATGAGCCCCCGGATGCGCAGCGGCGCCCAGCGGTCTCTGGAGCTGCGCCCTCGGGAGATGCCCCATGTCTGATCGCGCAGCTCAGGTACCGGTTCGGTCCAGTCGACGTCACCGTGCTCACGCCAGCGACAGCCCGCTTCCTCCCGCGGGCACCGCCAGCGCTCTCTCAGGAACTGCTGTGGGCAGTGGCTGGCTGCTCGACAACCTCGATGTGCTTCCGACTCCGGTCGCCATCGCAGCATCCGGTGCCACAGCCGCCGGTCTGCTGTGGTGGGCCGCGGCACGTTCGCGCGGCGCCCGCAGGAACATGGCCCGCGGAGAGGAGATCCGCACTGAGCGTGACGCCTACCTCCGGGCGCTGAACGCAGTCGTCATTGCTACCGACAAGGGCCGGCAGGCCGTTCGCTGGGCCGCCGAACAGGCTGCGCAGGGGGCCGCGCACACCGGCTTCTCGCCGCCCGCTGCGCGGCCGCGCACCGGAGACGTGCGTGTCGATGCAGTCGCCCTCCTGGAGCATGCCTTCCAGGAGTCGTGGCAGACGGTGATGGCGGCCGCTGCCCATCAGCACCAGAAGCTCAACGACCAGGCCGAACTGGCCGAGATCTTCAAGTCGATCTTTCCGCGCCTCCAGAGCCTGGTCAACCGCAACATCGCCGTGATCTCCGAGGTCGAACGGGACACCGAAGATCCGGAACTGCTGGCCAAACTGTTCCGTATGGATCACCTGCTGACCCAAAAGCGACGTGCCATCGAAAGCCTCGCGGTCCTGGGCGGCCATACCCCCCCACGCGACAGCGCACCCGTGCTGCTGGCCACAGCGATTCGGCGTGCCGTCGCGGAGATCCCGGAGTACCAGCGGGTCCGTGTGGCGCCGTCGCAGCACGGAGCCGCAGCACTGCCGGGCTACGTCAGCCCGAACGTAGTGCACCTGCTCGCCGCTCTGATGGAAAACGCCACCTACTTCTCCAGCGACAGGGTGGACGTGTTCACCCATCAGGCCGAGGACGGGACAGCCATCGAAGTGCTCGACCGCGGCACCGGCATATCGCAGCGGAAGCGGGAACTGCTCAACCGTCTGCTGGCGGCCCCCGAGGCAGAGGATCCCAGCGTCCGCCTGCGCGAGGGCAAGATCGGTCTTCTGGTCGCCGCCCTCCTCGCGAAGCGCCACAAGATCACTATCCAGCTGGGGCCAAACATCGTCGGCGGCACACAGGCCGTCGTGGTCATCCCCCCAGAGCTTCTCATCTCCGCCGACGTGCCGAACCAGAACGACCACGCTGCTCAGATCCCACAGTCCTCCTCGCCATCCGGCCCCGCGAGGCCGGAGCACGCAACGACTCACCCAGAGGACACTGCCGAGCTGCCCCGGCAAGCCCGGCCTGCGCCACTAGACAAGGCCCGTCCCGCTACCCCGCCCGCCGACAACGACAGCCGACCGCCCTTGCCTCGACGCGGTGAGGCCGAGAAACGTGTACCGCCCCCAGCTCCACAGGCACCCGCCGGCCGTGCGACCAGCGGACTGATGGCGAACTTCCAATCCCGCATTCCACGCAGAGACGAGCCCGCATCCCAGCCGCCCGATGCCTAGGACACCACTCGCTCCGCCCACCCACATCCCTGACTAAACATCCCCGACCAGGAGAAACCCATGCAGACCGACGGCTCCCCCGCCACCGGCCAGTCAGCTGCGCGCGACAAGCTCAGCGCACTGCTCACCAAGCTCCTCAACACGGTTCCCGGCACCAACCGGGCCCTCCTTGCTGCCGGTGACGGACTGAAGCTGGCATGGACCGAGCAGCCGGACGCCGACGCCGACGCCTTCGCGGCCGCCGTCGTCGGGCTGTACTCGCTCGGACGGCAGGTGTTCAAGGACAACCCCCTGGGCGGCATCCGCCAAATCATCGTCGAACACGACGGCGGCCACCTCTTCGTGATGAGCGCGGGCGTGGATTTCACCCACGCCAATGCCGTAAACACGGTCCTGGCCGTCAAGGCCGCACCAGACGCGGACGCCGGGCAGGTCGGCTACGAGATGGACGCCTTCATCAGGGGCCTGGACGAGCATCTGGTCGTGGAAGCCCGGCCCAACGCATTCTCCGGGCCGGGGCTGTGACGTGACTTCCGGCAGCGGATGGGCCAACAGCTCCCTAGGGGACGTTCGCCCCTACACGATCACCAGGGGCCGCACCCGCTCGAAGCACCCGCTGCGCATGACTACTTGCCTCATCACCCGTCCCACCGCCCACCAGGCGACCCCGCTGAGCCATGAGGGCGAGGAGCTGCTGCTGCACTGCAGCGGCGCGCCCCGCTCCGTCGCCGAACTCGCGGCCCTGCTCCACCAGCCCGTCCAGGTCATGAAAGTCCTGATCGGAGACCTCCTCGACTGCGAGGCGCTGGAACTGACCAACCCCGACGGCCCCGCCGCTGATGGCAACGTACCGATACTGGAGGCACTGCTTGATGGCCTACGCAAGCTCTGAACCTGTGGGCGCGGCGGTCCCCACGCTGGAGCTGAAGATCGTGGTGGCTGGCGGCTTCGGCGTTGGCAAGACCACGATGGTCGCCACGCTCAGCGAGATCAAACCGCTGACCACCGAGGAAGTCCTGACCGACGCCGGACGGGGCATCGACGATCTCAGCGCAGTGGAGAACAAGACCACCACCACCGTGGCCATGGACTTCGGCCGGATCACCTTCCACGACCCGCGACGCCCCATGATCCTCTTTCTGTTCGGCGCGCCCGGACAGGAGCGGTTCTGGTTCACCTGGCCCGACCTGTCTTACGGAGCCGTCGGCGTGGTCGTCCTCGCAGACACCCGGCGTCTGGAGGACTCCTTCGCCGCTGTCAACTACTTCGAGCAGAAGCAGACGCCCTTCGTCGTCGCCGTCAACGAATTCGACGGCGCCGCCTACCGCTACAGCCCCGACGAGGTACGCCAGGCCCTCGAACTCACACCGCAGACTCCTGTGATCACCTGCGATGTCCGCCAGCGCACATCTGCCAGAGACGTTCTGATCGCACTTGTCGAGCACAGCCTCAAGCGCCGCCGCCTCGCGACATCCGGAGCCCTCACATGACCTTCCCCGCCACCCCACACCCCAGCCCCGACGCACAGCAGGCCAATCGCGATGACGTACTGCGGTCCCTTGGCCTGACCGGCGCCGACCCAGATCTCGACGCCTTCGCCACGCAACTGGCCCAGGACGCTGACGCCCCCTACGCCATGGTCAACATCTTCGGAGCCGAGCAGCAGTTCTTCGGGCTGCACACCCCCGGCACCGAGAGCGACCTGCCCACGGTCGGCCGCAGCATGCCCCTCGAACACGGCTTCTGCCCCGAAGTCGTGGACCGCAAGAAGGCCCTGGTCCTGCCCGACGTGTTCTCCTCCCCGCGGTTCGCGGGCAACGCCGTCGTCGACCTGATCGGGATCCGCACCTACGCCGGCGCTCCCCTTCTCCACCGCGGCACGGTGCTGGGCACCGTGTGCTTCGTGGGCCCCGAGCAGCGGGACCTGAGCACCGGCCGTGGCTCCCTCGCGCTCATCAAGCAGCACCGCGACAACGTTATGCACTTCCTCCACCAGCGCGCCGGTATTCAACCCTAGCCACTGACACACGCAGTAGGTAAGAGACAGCGGAGTGCGTGAACGGGGAGGAAACTCGATGTCCACCTCACACCTGACAGCCCAACACGAACACCTGCGTGAGCAGGTAAGGACGTTTGCTGAAGCTGAAGTCGTTCCACGCGTGGCGCAGATGGAATCCTCCATGTCCGTCGACCATGAGCTCCCTACCCTGATTGCCCAACAGGGGTGGGTGGGTGCGACCGTCCCTACCGCATACGGAGGAATGGCCGCAGATGAGGGTCCGGTTGGCGAAGACTGCCCTGCCGCGGACGGAGGATTGGCCGCTGGCCACCTCGCCAAAACGATCATCATTGAGGAGCTGGGTCGCGCTTGCGGCGCCATGGCGGCCATGGTCCAGGCGTCCCAGCTCGGCACCGCCAAGATCATCTATAGCGGGAACGACGAGCAGAAAAACACCTGGCTGCCGCAGATCGCCGCCGGAACCTGCCTGCCCACCATCGCGGTGACCGAGAAAGTCTCTGGCAGTCACGTCCTTGGCATGCAGTCCTCCGCGCGGCGGAAAGGCCGCGGGTACGTCCTCAACGGCCGCAAGGTCTTCGTGGGCAACAGCCACATCGGCCATCTCCACGGCGTCGTCATGCGCACAGGCGAGGGGTCGAGAGGGCTGTCGGCCTTCCTCGTCGAAGCCGACCGCCGTGGCGTCACCGTTGCTCCGCACCAGCCATCCCTGGGGCTTCACGGCTTCAGCCTCGGCGAGGTGATCTTCGACAACTGCCACATCCCGGCCGCCAACCTGATCGGGGAAGAAGGAGACGGTCTAAACGTCGCCTACTCCTCCAGCGTCCTGTACGGCCGACCCAACCTCGCCGCGGTATCGCTGGGCATTCACCAGTCAATCCTGGACGAAACCATACAGTTCGTGAAACAGCGCAAGCGGTACGGCGGCTCATTGTCCGAACTCCCCACCATTCAACAGAAGCTGGGGTTGATGCAGTCCCGGCTTATCACCGCACGCACCATGGTCTACGAGGCCGTGCACCTCCTGGACCGCGGTGCCGCCTGCGACGCGGAGCTGATGAACAGCAAGTACATCAGCGTGGAAGCGACTATCGACTCCGCCCGCGCGGCCATGGAAATTCACGCCGCGGACGGCTTGCGCACGGACCGCCCGCTCCAACGCCTCGTCCGCGACGCCTTCCACACCTGGGCACCCGCCGGCACTGGCGACGTCCAACTCCACCGCCTCGCAGAAGAGGCCCTGGGGGCATCCCAAGGCCAGTGGTCCCAACGCCTTGCACGGTCCGCCGTGTAGCCCGCGCCAAGCCCGGAACACAAACGCACTACCTCCCTGACCAGAACCCATCCCCCTCCCGAAAACGTGGACGACATGCCCTCCACTCCCGCCGCCGTGTACAGCTGCACAGACCCCACCCACTGCTGGCCGCCCCTGGCCGACACCCGAGCTTCCGGCCATCCCGCAGTCACAACGGCACCGCACACCCGATCGCTCGCGCCGCTGGACGCGCGATGATCTCCGTGGCCAAGACGATCGAAAGACGCTATCGCCAATTGGCTCCTGGCCAGGCAGAGGCATATCGAGTGCTGGCCCTCCTTCCCGGCGCCTACATCAGCCCCGTTGGGCTCGCAGTTGCTCTGCGTGTCAGCCCGGACACGGCGGTGGACCGGCTGGCCTCACTCGAAGCCGTCGAGCTGGTCCAGAGGGTCGGGGATCGGTGGAGGCTGCCGGATCCGTACAGAGCACACGCCCTGACCCGCTCCCACGAACTAGCTCATGACCCGATCACGGTATTGACCCGCTATCTCGAACACCGGTTCATCGTGAGTTGCAGCGCCGCCACGCAGCTATCGCCCCAGCACCGCACGCTCCCGGTGACACTCACCGACCCCCACGCCATCAGCCTTCCGGCACCCGTGACCGGACCAACCAGCGCTCTGGTATGGCTGGCCCGTGAACAGGACACCCTCATCCATGACATTCCCGCCGCTGCCGAAGCGGGCCTGCACGCCCTGACTGCGGGCCTGACCCAGGCGATCTACCCGGCAATCGAACTGCTGCCCCCCAAGGCAGCGGTCGCCATCCACCGGACCGGCCTGGCCTCCGCGCAACTGTGCGGTGAGGCGATCGCAGAGCGTGAGATACACATCTCCCTGGCGGCCGCACTGCGCAGGCACGGCAACCTGGACGAGGCGATAGCACATGCCGACCGCGCGCTCCACAACGCTAAACGCGCCGGAGACCTGGCCGGGCGGGCGAGGGCTGCCCAAGAGCTCGGAGCCAGTCAGCTCGAGCTCAGGGCCATCCGCCCTACGGGGCCTGACAGCGACTCGGCGGAGACCCTCCTGTCATCCGCGCTCGCCTGGCATAAACAGAACGATGACAGCAACGGCACCAGCGCCTGTCATCTCTGGCTCGGCATCGCCGCCTTTCGGGACGGCCTCCTACACAGGGCGCTGGGGCATTTCGAACTCGCGCTGTGGCACACGCGGCACCCGCTCGCCGTTGCCCGGGCCCAGGTCTGGCTTGGCCGCGGGCGCTTGAAACTCGGCGAGCACACGGTGGCCTATCGCCATCTCCAACAGGCGGCGAGCACCTACGAGATCGCTGGTCTCCACGACACCCAGGCATCCATTCTGAAGTTGCGCGAGACAGCGTTGGGTGCCTGTCCCAAGTGTCCCGAGCGGTCCGCTCCGCTGGCCAGGCCGCCCCTCAAGAGAACTTCGTTGGCTCCGCCCCACCGCAGACCGCCCGACGCATACACGAGCCTGCCAGCTTCCTATCACCGCATCAGCCCGCACGCGCCACGACGACCTCCATCCCCTGAAGAACCGTGACGATGGCTCTCCCCTCGCAAAACGATGCGGCCCTCCGCCCGGCGCCGGCATACGCCAAACGGTCGTTCCATCCCCATCCCTGCCGCGAATCTTGAGGACAACCGAAAGCCGCCTGCCTGTCCCGACATCTGGGTCTGTCGCTGAAAGCCCGCAGCCCCGCGGGGCTGCGAATGGACGGTCCGCGCAGCGGCTGAGCTTGCCCGAATGCCTCGGCCGTACGCGCCCATGACGGATGTGGGGATCTACTCGAACGCTGGCCCAACCTCGCACCCGACGCCGCGGCACCGCGCGCAGCCAACGGGCGGATGAACACCGACCCAGCCTGCCGCTGCGTCTGCGCCCACCGGCCACGTACGGCGCTCAGTAAAAAACCGGGCGGCACGAGGTGCCTAGGCCGGTCCAACCCGTACTCGATCAGGGAGCACCAACCGTTATGAACTGCGTTCACTCCGCCGCCGATACGCCGAGCAACGTCGGTGTGCTGGACAAGGGAGCAGCGCTGATTGGCGCACTGGCGCAAGGGCCCATGACCATCCCCGAACTGGTTTCCCACACCGGGCTGACACGGCCTACAGCGCACCGGCTGCTCGACGCGCTGCAGCATGAAGGGCTGGTTGATACAGATGAGTCGGGCCGGTTCGCTCTGGGCCGGAGGATTGTTCAACTGGCAACGGCCGGTTTCTGGAACCAGCAGGCGGCCACTTCAGACTGGGTCCTGAGTGAGCTGCAGGAACTGCGGCGAATGACCGGGGCGAGCACGGCGCGCGTATACCGCCGCCGCGGTGAGGCATGTGTGTGCGTGGCGGTATCCAGCGTCCGCCCCGATTCTGTGACAGGGGACCTCAAACCCATGCGGCGAGCCTCCGACCCGGTCATACAAATATTCCTTGCATGGCAACACGCCGAGGACCAGAGAGCTGCTCACGGGGACAAGGCCAACGCGACCGCCCAAATCCAAAGCCTGGCACAAGACAAGAACGGATTCACCTCGCTGGCGGGGCCCATCTACGACCAGTTCGGTGACCTTGCGGCCGTGCTATCACTCACCGGCCCCACATCCCATATGAAACGCCCCCTCATGAGCTGGCATAGAGCTCTGGCAGCCACCACACAGCGGATGACCAGCAGCGTGATCACGACGTACACCACAGAGCACCTCGACTAGGTTTCCACTCCATTCATGCCGCATTCCGTTCGTACCCCGGTGCCCCGTTGAAGCAGCACCGCCGCAACCGGGCGCACCGCGATGCCTCCGCCCCAGTTTCACGGTCCGGTCCTGGACCGGACCGGCCCCTTGGCCACCCACGCTCAAACTCTCCCGAAGGACTGCCATTGACAGCTCTTGACGACCTCTACCGGAGGTTTCCGGACTCCGTGTCGCGCCTATACCGACGGTTGGGGTTCCTGCCGACCCCCGTCGTGACATCGCACACCGCCGCCGTTGTCCTTGACGTCGCCCGGGATGTCGCCACCCAGAATCTCGAGCTCCTGGTCAGAGCCAACGTCCTCAAGCAGACCAGGCCCGGCTTCGACTTCTACCGCTTTTCGCCGTACGTACACAACCACCCCCGCGAGGTCGGCGAGGAAGATGAACCCGAGCAGGAGCAGGAGGCACCGCGCCGAGTCCTGGACTGGTACCTGGCCACCGCAGCCCGTGCCCGCGAGCAACTCACTGACCAAACCCTCGGCTACGCCCACACAGTGGCACCGAGTCAGGACCTGGTGCCCCAGTTCACCTCGCTCTCTGGAGCCCTGACCTGGCAAAGCGACCACCAGGAGAACTTGCAACGCGTCATCGAGGACGCCGCCGCCCACGGCTGGCACCAGGCCACCTGGCAGCTGGTGGACGCCAATGCCCCAGGGCTTCACAGACTATGCCGCTTCCGCCTGTCGACCACTCTCCACGAACTCGGCCTGTATAGCGCGCAACGGATCGGAACCCAGCAGGGCGTGTGCCGGATGCTCAGCTCCGGGGCCGAGGCCCTGGCCCATACCGGCGAGATCGACCGGGCGCTCGACTGGTACCGCAGCCTGGGCGAGGCAGCACGCGCAGCTGGTGACGTCTTCGCCGAAGGACGGCACCAGCTCGGTTTGGCAGTCTGTCACCGTCAGGCAGGCGACCTGGAGGCCGCCGAATCCTGCCTTGCCGATGTGCTAGAGCTATGGGGAGGGCACGAACACCGCCACGAGCAGCCACGGGCCCTTGCCGAACTCGGCCGCATCTTCCTCCTTCACGGCGACTGGCGACAGGCCCTCGCCATTCTCGAAGCGGCCCGCCACAACTTCCTGACCCTTGCGGATGCGCACGGAGTGGCGAAGACACTGACACTGACTGGCCTGGGCCATTCCATGGCTGGCAACCACGCCGCAGCACAGGCCGAATTTCACCACGCCATGGGAATATTCCGAGACTACGAAGATGTCTACTGGCAAACCCTGACGCGGGAATTCCTCGCCAAGTCCGCAGACGACGACGGCGATGACCAAACTGCTGCCCACCACCGCGAGCAAGCGCAGAAAAACTATCCGCTCTGCGGCCTCACGCCCGCTCCCACCGTCCACGACCGCCTCAGGCACGCGCCATAGCACGCCTCGAGCGCACCATATCCGTCGCCCCAAGGCAAGTCCCACCAGGAAAAATCCAACGCCTTTTCGGTGTGACCTCGACCCAATTGACCACTCAGAAATGCGTACGTGATCATGTTTTCTCTTCATTCCCATGCTGGCACCCAGCCCGCAACGGTCGCGCCGGTCAAGACCCGCTCGTTCTGCGCCGACCATCCCGCCTGGACCCACACTCCCTCCAGGTACCCGTACAACCGGTACTGCTACCGGCTGTTCGCCGGCGAGCAGGATACGAAGTGGCTGGCCACGTGGGGCGACGGTGTGCTCGATGTGCAGCCCCTTGCCGGGTACACCGCGGATGCCGACCTCCCGGAGATAACCCATACTGATCTATCCCGTCTGCTCGGCGACGCACCGATAGGCCTTGTGCGGTCGCTCGCCTCGCTGGGGACGGTCATACGGGTCTCCACACCTTCTCTGTGGGAGGCACTGTCGGCGCAGGTCATCATGCAGGACATGCTGGTGACGGCCGGACGGGACAGCTACCGCCAATGGTGTCGGCTGTACGGCGCTTACTGGTCGACACCACGCGGTCCTCTCTACACCGCCCCGGACGCCGGGTTCGTCCTCGGTCTGCCGGACCGCAGATTTACGGATGCCGGTATCGGCCAGGCTACGGCTCTAGCGCTGCGCGCGGCCGCGGCCGCGTACCTGGAACAGGCCGACAACTGGGTGCGGTTCACTGGCGAACAGCTCGTCGCAGCCTTGCGGCGAATCCGCGGCGTCACGCTGTGGACCGCGGCAGCCGCTGCGGTCGACTACACCGGTGACGGCTCGTGCTATCCCCTGGAAAGCGCTCTCGACTACTGGGCCAGCCAGGCAGCCGTCAGCGGCCACACCCGCACACGCTCGCTGTGCGAGGCGGTGAAGGCGTGGGCTTGGTCACCGGAACGGCGGCACGCCCTGACGCTGGCCATCCTCACACGGAGCCACACATCGCCCGCGGCATTTCACCGCTCATCCTCCGCGCACGTCGCCGTCACCCCTGTCCTGTCCTGATGGCTCAGCCCACCTGCCATCCATAACTACTAAATCCGACCTGTATGACTGAAAAATTACGAATGAGGGATACCTCCGTGGCAGTGGACCGCGCCTCCCGGCAGCAGGCTCGCCAGATGAGGCTGCACGCCCTGCGCGAAGGCACCTTTGACGTCATCCGTGTCACCGGCGATGCTGGCCACCGTGCCCTCAACGGCCTTCTCCAACTCCAGGCGCAGCACACCGAGATCGCTGTCGGCCCTGTCTGCAGAAGGACGCCTGGCACCCTGGATTTCATCGTCCGGCTCGGCACAGCCCGCCGATGGGTAATCTGGGCGGCCTCATCTCCGGGCAGGCACCAGGGCTGCCCCGTCGTTGAGCCGTGGATGTTCCCGGATCCGAGGACGGGCGACCGCGCATGGCTTGTGAAGCCCAACGGCCTTTTCACCCGGCGGCTGGTTCCTGTGGCAGGCCCTTTCCTGGGCCAGCGGAACATCTGGTACTACGAGGCGGGCGCCCCGGTCTCACTACGAGGACCAGGCCTTCGGCCCGAGTCAGCGGTACGGGGAACACCCTCTTGGCCGCCTGGCGGATCTGGCCGCGTTCGCGGGTCTCGCCCTGGCAGGAGATTCCGACACCAACGCCCTGGCCGGGGACGGCACGGCGGACTGGTGCCGTCCAGCCGCCGTCGTGGCAGGAGCCGCCGCATGAACCTCCAGAAGTCCGCCCTTGGAGTCAGGGCCTGCGGTACGGAACGGCGAGCCACCGGCGCGGAACGCCTGCGTTCACTGCGTCTGGCGATCGAGGCCATCGGTGAACTGACTGTCGTGTACGGGCTGACGAAGAAGACACCCGTAGTCGTCCATCCAGGCATCCATCCTGAAGCTGCGCGAGACAGTATCTCGGGACTGTCCCAAGTGTCCCGAACGGTCCGCTCCGCTGGCCACACCGCCTCTCAAGAAGACCTCGTTGACTCCGCCCGACAGCCATCGCACGCAACCCGAAGCGCCATTGCCAGCACGCGGTCCAGAAGCCGCCGAGCGTGATCACGACCGCATCGCACGCGGCATGGAAGCCGCGTCCAGAGTGGACTCGCCGGTTCCTGTCCTGTCCGATCCTCGATCACTCGAAGAAGAGGTCTTCGTGCTCAATCCCGTAAGCGACCGTGCTGAGAGCAGCCTGATTCGATTGTGGCCGCACCAGGAAGAAACGGTCGTAGCGGCCACAAGGACGTTCGGCACCTCGGCGCGGACCACCGCTGTGATGGCCTGCGGTCTCGGCAAGACCCGGGTCGGCTGCGAGGTCGCCCATGAGATAGCCCGGCACGGCCGGATTCTGATCGTGGCGCCCACCATCGACCTGGTCGGGCAGACTCTGCACGCCTGGGAGAACCATCGAGGCGGCACAGAACTGGGCCGGGTGGTCGCTGTGTGCTCGGACGACGATGCGCTCGTCGACCACGATGGGCGCCACCTGAACGTAAATCAGACGCTTGTCACCACCGATCCGCAGCAGGTGGCCGAGTTCACGGTGAGAGCCGGTCGGGTGACGGTGGCCAGTACCTATCAGAGCTTGCCGGTGCTGGCCACCGCGCACGCCGAGGCTGGCCTGCCACCGTGGGACCTGGTCATCGTGGATGAGGCGCACCGGGCAGCCGGCCGGGCGGACAAGGCGTGGGCGATGGTCCATGACGATGCCGTGCTGCCTGCACAGCGACGGTTGTACCTGACCGCGACGCCCCGGATCGTCGCTGGTGGGGACCTGACGGTGAGCATGGACAACGAGAAGGTCTTCGGCCCCATCTGCCACGAGGTCCCCTTCTCCCGCGGTATCGAACTGGGACTGCTCGCCGATTACCGCCTGATCGTCGCCGTGGTGACCGACGAGGAGATGCGGGCGCTTGCAGAGGGGCAGCAAACGCACTTCCGTGTCGGCGCCTCCGGCTTGTCCGGCGGGATGCTGGCGCGGCAGATTGCCGTGCTGCGGGCAGCCCATGAGCACGGCATCCGAAAGATGATCACTTATCACCATCTGGTGGACGACGCTCGCTGGTTCGCCGCGACCCTGCCCCGTACGGCGGCGGAAGTGCTCCCCGCGCACGAACGTCCCGTCGGAACGGTATGGGCTGGGCACGTCCACGGGGGCCAGCGAGCCGGCGAACGCCGGGCGGTGCTGGAACGGCTGCGCACCGGTACCGACGGCCTGACCGTCGTCGCCAACGCCCGCGTTCTGACCGAGGGAATCGACGTGCCCGCAGTGGACGGCGTCGCTTTCCTCAACCCCCGCGATTCTGTCATCGACATCATCCAGGCTCTCGGACGGGCCATGCGGACCGGCGGGCGGCGGGACAAGGTGGCCTCCATCATCGTCCCGGTCCTGGTAAAGGAGGGCACAGACCCACACGAGGCGCTGCTGGGCTCTCCGTTCGCACCGGTGCTGAGGGTGGCCCAGGCGTTGCGCGCTACAGACGACGCCTTGGGTAAGCGCCTGGACGCTGCACGCCGCAACCTCGGCGCCAGCGGAGACATGGACATGAACATCGGCAAGCGCGACGAGGCGCGGGGCGAGCTGCCCGAGTGGTTGAGCGTCACCGGTATCCCCGTCCCGCCTCAATTCGCGAAGGCGATCTCCGTGCGCATCGTCCGTTCCGCGAGCAGCTCCTGGGAAGAGAACATCGCGGCGTGCGCCCTCTACCGGCAGGAGCACGGTCACCTGACTCCGCCGCAGGGCTGGAGCACACCCCGCGGCCTACCGCTGTACAACTGGCTGGAGCACCAGAAGATCCGCTACCGGGATGGTGTGATAACCGAGCAGGAGATCGCGGAGCTGGAAGCACACGGCATGGTCTGGAACAGGCTCGACGCGCTCTGGGAACAGTTCGTCGCCGATCTGAAGGAGTTCCGCGACGAGTACGGGCACCTCGACGTCCCTCAGCACTACGTGAACGCACACGGTCGCAGACTCGGCACACAGGTCCAGACCCGCCGCATGACCTTCGATGAGTTGAGCGCCGAGCGCAGCGCCGAACTCCTGAACCTCGGCTTCGTCCCCAGAGTGCTCGATCACCGCTGGCACCGCTACTTCAACGCGTGGCTGGCCTATAAGCAGCAGCACGGTGACCCCATCGTTCCCCGCGGCTACGTCACCGACGACGGACTCAAGCTCGGGCAGTGGCGGATCAGCCAACTCAAGCGGTACCGGGCCGGCACGATGCCCGCAGAACGTGCCCGCCTGGTCGCTCAGCACCGGATGCACCACAACGGGCCCGAAGTGCATCGGCAACGGCACCTGGAGGCGCTGCGGGACTTCCGCAACCGACACGGCCACGTCCGCGTCCCCTACAACCACGTCACCGACACCGGACTCAAGCTCGGCGAATGGCTCATCACTCAGAGAGGAAACCTGCGCAAGGGCAACCTGAAGCCCGAGCAGGCCAAGGAACTCGCCGAACTCGGCGTGCGCACCACGCGGGGTGGAACATGACCGGGCACGTAGCTGCAGAAGGTGTCCTCAGCGGCGAGACAGGCCGCCTCGTCGGCACTCGGCCACGAACACGGAGGTTCTACCCGCCCTCGAATCTCGCTGCGGCCGCGTAAGCATACCTCCCCGGATCGGGAGGCGTGGTGTCCGTCCTGAGGAGCGATCTCGACCTGTTCAACCGAGTTTGGACACGAATTGACCTGCTCCCAACACTCCACGGCCTCGACCACCCCGCGGATCGGCTACGTCGCCTCACCGAATAGCCCATCGCCTGCTGAAACACGAACTCTTCGCCCCATCGCTACGGGTTCGTGGGCGCACGACCAAGCACTAAAACGAGAGAGATTGAGGCAAATGAGCGAGCAACCGAAAAGGGCTCTGGGCATGCTGAGTCCTGACGAGGCCTACGTGCTGCTGACCCTCGGCTCGCTGCCTCATCTCCCCGATCTCCACAGCGTTGATGTCGCGGTAGCATGCGAGCTCCCCCACGAGGAAGTCGAGCGTCATCTGGAGGCGTTGGCGCGGGCGGAGGCGATCGGGAGGAAATGCCCGGCAACGGACGACTCCCTCCGCTACTGCCTGTCGGTGGACCAGCACCGCGACGCCCGATGCCTGGCTCGTACGGTGCACGGGTGGAGCACAGAGGCCCTGGAGAGGCTCGTGCGCTACTACTTGGCTTGTGCCATGACGGCCCGCACACTGCTCTCGCCGAGCCATCCCGGCCTGCCAGGCGAGGACACCTGTCCATCCTCGACTCAACCCCCCTTTCCTGCGGACCACTCGGATGCTGCATTCGCCTGGCTCCAAGAGCGTCGGGCGAACCTTATGACCGTAGTTCGAGACGTTCACGCCTCCGGCTGGAGAGACACTGCCCGTCTGTTGACCGCACTCGAGCAGTTGGGGCGCCTCGCCCCCGAGTGAGAGCGACAACAGCGGCAAGCTCCGAGCACCGCCAGACGCCACCTATACCAGGCGTACCCGAATCACCAGTGAGGGGCACGAAAGACTCGGCCCGGACCTGAAAAGGAAATACGACGACGGGGCATCGATTCGCGCCCTGCCAGAAGAAGCCCAGCGCTCGAGCGGCTTCATACACCGGCTGGACGGACCATAGCCGCTGTGTCAGCCGGCAAAGCTCAGGGCGGCGCGCTCGCCGCAATCTGACATCGCAGCGCCCGCCCGGGCTGAGGGACAGTGGCCCGGGCGGGCGCTGGGGCGGGCGCCGTCACCGTCACCCGCGCTCGTG
>NZ_RIBZ01000330.1:0-55689 GCF_003721215.1 Streptomyces botrytidirepellens | reverse complement strand
CACCGGCCGCCCCGGCCGCGGCCCCGGGGCGGGGCCCCGGGAGCGGGGGCCGGGGGCTGGGCCCCGGTTTCGGGGAGGGGCGGGGTGGGGGATTGCTGTCATGGACACAACCGCATACCGGAGGGGACCCATGTCCGGACGACGACCCGCCCGAAGACTCCGCACCCTCGCCCTCGCCACCATGGCCGCCGCAGCCACACTGATACCCATGGGCGGCGGAGCCGCCGCCCAGGACACCTGCGAGGCCCCTATCAGCGACGCGGCACAGCACGTCATCGAGGCCTGCGACACCCCCGCCCGCATCGTCGACAAGGCCGTCCACACCGTCCCCACCCCCGGCCAGCTCGCCTGGCAGCAGCGAGAAGTCACCGCCTTCACCCACTTCGGCATGAACACCTTCACCAACCGCGAGTGGGGCTCCGGCACCGAGGACGAGGAGCTGTTCGACCCCGCCGCGCTCGACTTCGGCCAGTGGATGCGTACGTACAAGGCGGCCGGGGCCCGGCAGGTCATGCTCACCGCCAAGCACCACGACGGCTTCACGCTCTACCCCAGCCGCTACACGGACCACGACGTGGCCGCCAGCCCCTGGTGGACCCGCGGCCCCGGCGGCAGGAACCCGGACGGGGACGTGCTCGGGGCGTACGTGAAGGCGGCCCGGGCGGCGGGGCTGAAGGTCGGGGTGTACCTGTCGCCCGCCGACGGGGCCGAGCTGCCGCACGCCTGGCACGCCCAGTGGGTGGAGAAGGTCAAGGAGAAGCAGGCGAACGGCGAGCAGCTGTCGCTGCCGGAGCGCATGGCGCTGGAGGACGCGGGCCGCGCGCCCGCGGGCCAGGGGCGGTACGGCAACGGCAGCACGCCCACGGAGCGCACCATCCCGACGCTCGTGCCCGGCGACGACCGCGCCGCCGACGTCGCCTCCGGCAAGCTGCCCAGCTTCCGCTTCACGGCCGACGACTACGACGCGTACTACCTCAACCAGATCTACGAGATCCTCACCCAGTACGGCCCCGTCGACGAATTCTGGCTGGACGGCGCGAACCCCTGGTCGGGCGCCGGGATCACGCAGAAGTACAACGTCACCAACTGGTTCCGGCTGATCCGCGCCCTCTCCCCGGACAGCGTCGTTTTCCAGGGCGCTCAGGGCGTGCGCTGGGTGGGCAACGAGAGCGGCGTCGCCCGCGAGACGGAGTGGTCGGTGACCCCGTCCGCCGTCGACCCCTGGACCGTGATCGGCGGAGGGCTGCCCAACGACTCGACCGACGCCGACATCGGCTCGCGCGCGAAGCTGACCGCCCCCGGCGTGAAGTACCTCCAGTGGTACCCGGCCGAGGCGGACGTCTCGCTGCGCCCCGGCTGGTTCCACCACCCCGCCGAGCGCCCCAAGACGGCCGCGCAGCTGATGTCGCTGTACGAGCGCAGCGTGGGCCGCAACGCCTCGCTGCTGCTCAACGTGCCACCCGCGAAGAACGGCCGGATCGACGACGCCGACGTCGCCTCGCTGACCGCCTTCGGTACGGCTGTGGCCCACACGTACGGCTCCGGCCTGCCGATCGGCGACGGGCCGGTGACGTTCGACCGGGTGCGGGTCGGCGAGGACATCCGGTACGGGCAGCGGGTCGAGGCGTTCACCGTGCAGGCGCGTACCGCGGGAACCTGGCGCGACATCGCCTCCGGCACCACCATCGGCGCGCGCCGCATCCTGGCGCTGCCCTCGGCCGTGACCGCCGACGCGGTGCGGGTGCGGGTGCGGGAGTCCCGCGCGACGCCGCGGCTGCTGCCGGTGACCGTCCACCGGGCGCAGAAACTCCAGGAAGGGCCTTAAGGGCCACCCCGCGCACGCGCCACCCACGGGCGTCCGATAGCTTGAGCGTGTGAGCAACGAGGTCAAAAAGAACGCCGTGCGCGCCGGTGCCGTCATCGCCGCGACGACGGCGATGCAGCTGATGTCGTCCCCCGCGTTCGCGCTCACCCGCGACGACGGTGACGACCCGGGTCCGGGCCTGAGCGTCGCCGAGACGCTGGGCCTCTTCGTCGTCGCCCCGATCCTTCTGTTCCTGGTGATCGCGGGCCTCGTCATGCTGGGAGACAAGAAGTCCGGTCAGCAGACCACCGACTGACGACGGGCGAACGAGAGACGAAAGCGCTGAACGGCGCTGCGAGGGCGCCCCTGGCCGAACAGGCCGGGGGCGCCCTCGTCGTATGTGGGCAACGTCTCCCCTGTCCGCTCCCGTATCGCTCCCGTATCCGCGGCCGAAACACACGGGAACCGAGCGGTTTATTTTCGCTTTAACCTACGGTGTCGTAACCTACGGAGCCGTAGGTAAAGCCCCTTGCACCCGTCCCCAGGAGCTTCTCAGTGACCCTCGCCCCCTCCAGCCGCAACGGTCAGGCCGTGTGGAGCGATACCCAGCTCCTGTACGCGCTCGAAGAAGTCGTCGAGACCGAGCTGAACCGGCACCTGAAGGTCGCCAAGGAATGGATGCCCCACGAGTACGTGCCGTGGAGCGACGGCCGCAACTTCGACGGGGTGATGGGCGGCGAAGCCTGGGCCCCCGACCAGTCCAAGGTCAGCGACGTCGGCCGCATCGCGCTCGTGGTGAACCTCCTCACCGAGGACAACCTCCCCAGCTACCACCACGAGATCGCGACCCTCTTCGGCCGCGACGGCGCCTGGGGCACCTGGGTGCACCGCTGGACGGCGGAGGAGGGCCGGCACGGCATCGTCATGCGCGACTACCTGCTCACCAGCCGCGCCGTCGACCCGGTGCAGCTGGAGCGGTTCCGCATGACGCACATGGGCGAGGGCTTCGAGTCCGACAACAACCACAGCATGCTGCACACGGTGGCCTACGTCGCCTTCCAGGAGCTGGCCACCCGCATCTCGCACCGCAACACCGGCCACCACTCCGGCGACCCGGTCTGCGACCGGATGCTGGCGCGCATCGCCACCGATGAGAACCTGCACATGATCTTCTACCGGAACCTGCTCTCGAAGGCGTTCGAGCTGGCGCCGGACCAGACCATGTGCGCCGTCCGCGACGTCGTCGTCAACTTCCGCATGCCCGGCCACGGCATGCCCGGCTTCGAGCGCGCCGCCGCGCAGATAGCGATCGGCGGCATCTACAACCTGCGCATCCACCACGACGACGTGCTCCAGCCGGTGCTGCGCTTCCTCAAGGTGCTCCAGATCGGCGGGCTCGGCCCGGAGGGGCTCAAGGCGCAGGAGGAACTGGGTCTGTACATGGGCGGACTGGACGACCAGGCCACCAAGTTCGACGAGCGCCGCGAGGCGCTGCTCGCCCGGCGCAGGGCCCGTGCCGAACGGGATTGATCACTCTGGCACCATCGGGTGATGGTCGATCATCCTTCGCACGGGACGTCCGGCGCGGCACCCGAGGACACCCCCGGTGACCACCCTGACGTGGCAGCCGAGTTGCGGGCCGCGGCGGCGGCCGGGGAGCCGGGCGCCTACCGCGCGTACGCCGAACTCCTCACCGAGCGCGGGCAGTTGGACGAGGCCCTGCCCTGGTGGGCCAGGGCGGCCGACGCCGGTGACGCGGACGCCTCGCGCACCCTCGCGATATGCCACAAGGACCGCGGCGACTTCGCCGAGGCCGAACGGTGGTACCGCACCGCCGCCGACCGCGACGGCGGCTGCGCCTTCGGGCTCGCCCGGCTCCTCCAGGAGGCGGGCGACCCGGCCGGCGCCGAGGAGTGGTACGGGCGCGGCGCCGCGCTCGGCAGCGTCTCCTGCACGACCAACGGCGCCATGATGCTGGCCGCCCGGGGCGAGTGGAACACCGCCCTGGAGCGGCTGGCCGAGGCGTCCGCCGGGGGCGACGACGTCGCCACCCGCACCCGCAAGGTGATCGAGGACCTCCTCGACGAGCTGGCGGGCTGGCGCGACGCCCTCGCCGCGGCCGAGGCCGCGGACGACCCCGAGGCCGCGTACGAGGCGCTGCGCGCGCTCCTCGACCCCGACCGGCAGGGGATGTACGACGCCTATCCGCACCTGGTCGCCGAGGCCGAGGCGCTGTACGCCCGCGCCGCGGCGGTCGGCAGCGTCAAGGCGCTGGTCGACCAGGCCATCTTCGTCTCCCGCGACGCCGCCCGCTGGGACGAGGCCCGCGCCCTGGTCGAGCGCGCCCATGAGCTCGGCTACGACGGCGCCGCGTTCGTGCTCGGCGTCTGGGCCGAGGAACGCGGCGAGCTGCGGGCCGCGGAGACCTGGTACCGCACCGCCGACGACGCCGACGGCGGTCACTTCTGGGCCTGCTACAACCTGGGCGTGCTGTGCACCCGCCAGCGGCGGCTGGACGAGGCCGAGGAGTGGCTGCTGTCCACCGGCATCGACCCGGAGCACTGGGACCCGTTCTCGGAGAGCGAGGAACGGGTCATCAGAGCCCTGGAGGACGTCGCCGCCATCCGCGCCGACCCCGCGCGGCAGGGCTCCGCCCAGTGGCGCGACCGCATCCCCGGGCTGCGCGCCCGCGCCCAGGACGGCGGGCCCGACGCCTGGTACGCCTACGCCGAGGCCCTCGACCACATCCACCGGCTCCCCGAAGCCGCCGAGTGGTACCGCAAGGCGGGCACCCCGCGCGCCCTCCTCGCCCTCGGCCGGATGCTGTACGGGTCGGGCGGCGCCAAGGGCACGTTGATGGTGCCGTACTACGAACCCGCCGCGGGCGAGGGCGACGCCTCCGCCGCGTACGACATCGGGCGCATCCACGACGAGGCCGGGGACCGGCGCACCGCCGAGATCTGGTTCCACCGCGCGGCCGGGCTCGGCCACGGGGGCGCCGCGTGGTGGCTCGGCCGGACCTCCGAGGAGCGCGGCGGCGATCCGCAGCAGGCCGAGCGCTGGTACGTCCGCGCCGCCCGCACCGGCCTCGTACCGCCCGCCTTCCTCGCGGGCCGCAGCATGGTCCGCCGCGGCGCCCACGCCGACGCCGTACCGCTGCTGCACACCGCCCACGACGGCGGCCACGCGGAGGCCGCGTACTGGCTGGCCAAGGCCGTGCGGGGGCTCGGCCGCCCGGAGGAGGCCGAGCGGTGGCTGCGGACGGCCGTCGAACGCCACCCCCAGGTCCTGCGCGACTACGGCCCCATGTCCCGCCAGGCCATCCCCGACCCCCGCCGCGAACTCGCGGAAGTCCTCACGGAACTGGGCCGCAACTAGCACCCGACCGCGAAACCCCGGCCGGGGACGGCCTAGCCAGGTACAAGCTGAGCTTTCGTTGCCGTCCGCGGGGCGGTGGGTGGGTTGTGCCCACCCGTTCCGCCCCGCGGAACGATTGCCCACAACGGGTCAGCCAGCCGCCGCGTCCGCCGCGCGGGCCTTGAGGGCGCGCTCGACACCCGCCCGCGACTCGGTCACCAGCCGCCGCAACGCCGCACTGGGCTCGGCGGAGGCCAGCCACGCATCGGTGGCGTCCAGCGTCTCCTGGGACACCTGGAGCGCCGGGTACAGCCCCACCGCGATCTGCTGCGCCATCTCATGGCTGCGGCTGTTCCAGACGTCCTTGACCGCCGCGAAGTACTTCTCGGCGTACGGCGCCAGCAGCTCCCGCTGATCGGTCTGGACGAACCCCCCGATCACCGCCTCCTGCACCGCGTTCGGCAGCTTGTCGCCCTCCACGACCGACGCCCACGCCTCCGCCTTGGCGGCCTCGGTCGGCCGCGCGGCCCGCGCGGTGGCGGCGTGCCGCTCACCCGCCGACGTCTTGTCGCGCTCCAGCTCGGCGGCGATCTCGGCCTCGTCGGCGCGCCCGGTGGCGGCGAGCCGCTCCACCAGCGCCCAGCGCAGCTCCGTGTCGACGGCCAGGCCTTCGATCGTCTCGCTGCCGTCCAGCAGCCCGGCGATCAGGTCGAGCTGGGCGTCGGTGCGAGCGGTCGCGGCGAAGGCGCGGGCCCAGGCGAGCTGGTGGTCGCTGCCGGGGGCGGCGGCGCGCAGGTGCTCCAGCGTGGCGTCGGTCCACTGGGCGAGCCCGGTCTCACGCCAGTCGGGCGCGGCGTACAGCTCGAGCGCGAGCTTCACCTGCCGGTGCAGCGACTGCACCACACCGATGTCCGACTCCTTGGCCACGCCGGACAGCACGAGCGCCAGGTAGTCGCGGGTGGCCAGTTCGCCGTCCCGGGTCATGTCCCAGGCGGAGGCCCAGGACAGGGCCCGCGGCAGGGACGCCTCGAAGTCGCCGAGGTGGTCGGTGACGACGGCCAGGGAGTCGGCGTCGAGCCGGACCTTGGCGTACGAGAGGTCGTCGTCGTTGAGCAGGATGACGGCGGACCGCTTCGTGCCGACCAGGCCGGGCACCTCGGTCAGCTCGCCGTCCACGTCCAGTTCGATCCGCTCGGAGCGGACCAGCTTGCCGGTCGCGTCGAGGTCGTACAGCCCGATCGCGATGCGGTGCGGACGCAGCGTCGGCTCACCCTTGGCGCCGGTCGGCAGCGCGGGGGCCTCCTGCCGGATCGCGAAGGAGGTGATGGTGCCGGAGGCGTCCGTGGCGATCTCCGGCCGCAGCACGTTGATGCCCGCGGTCTCCAGCCACGCCTTCGACCAGGTCTTGAGGTCCCGTCCGCTGGTCTCCTCCAGCGCGCCGAGCAGATCGGTGAGCCGGGTGTTCTTGTAGGCGTGGCGCTTGAAGTACGCCTGTACGCCGCGGAAGAACTCGTCCATGCCGACGTACGCGACGAGCTGCTTGAGCACGCTCGCGCCCTTGGCGTACGTGATGCCGTCGAAGTTGACCAGGACGTCGTCCAGGTCGTTGATCTCGGCCATGATCGGGTGGGTGGACGGCAGCTGGTCCTGCCGGTAGGCCCAGGTCTTCATGGAGTTGGCGAAGGTGGTCCACGAGTGCGGCCACTTGCTGCCCGGTGCGTACGCCTGGCAGGCGATGGAGGTGTAGGTGGCGAACGACTCGTTCAGCCACAGGTCGTTCCACCACTCCATGGTGACCAGGTCGCCGAACCACATGTGGGCCAGCTCGTGGAGGATGGTCTCGGCGCGCACCTCGTACGCCGCGTCCGTCACCTTGGAGCGGAAGACGTACTGGTCGCGGATGGTGACCGCGCCCGCGTTCTCCATGGCGCCCGCGTTGAACTCCGGCACGAAGAGCTGGTCGTACTTGGCGAACGGGTACGCGTAGTCGAACTTCTCCTCGAACCAGTCGAAGCCCTGCCGCGTCACCGCGAAGATGGCGTCCGAGTCGAGGAACTCGGCGAGCGAGGGGCGGCAGTAGATGCCCAGCGGCACCGACCGGCCGTCGGCGCCGTCCCAGCTGCTGTGCACGCTGTGGTACGGGCCGACGATGAGCGCGGTGATGTACGTCGAGATGCGCGGCGTCGGCTCGAAGCGCCAGACGTTGTCCTTGGGCTCGGGCGTCGGCGAGTTGGAGATCACCGTCCAGCCCTCGGGCGCGGTCACGGTGAACTGGAAGGTGGCCTTCAGGTCCGGCTGCTCGAAGCTCGCGTACACCCGGCGGGCGTCCGGCACCTCGAACTGCGTGTAGAGGTAGGCCTGCTGGTCGACCGGGTCGACGAAGCGGTGCAGCCCCTCACCGGTATTGGTGTACTCGCAGTCGGCGACGACCCGCAGCTCGTTGCGCCCGGCCAGCAGCGACGGCAGCGCGATCCGCGAGTCCTGGAAGACCTCGGCGGGGTCCAGGGCGTCCCCGTTGAGGACCACCTCGTGCACGGTGGGCGCCACCAGGTCGATGAACGAGGACGCACCCGCCTCGGCGGCGTCGAAGCGCACCGAGGTCACCGATCGGTAGGTGCCGCCCTCCTGCGCGCCGCTCAGGTCCAGCTCGATCTCGTACGCGTCCACGGTCAGGAGGCGCGCTCGCTCTTGCGCTTCCTCCCGGGTGAGGTTGGTACCAGGCACGTCGGCTCTCTCCCGTTCGTCATGTGCGGTATGTGCGGTACGCCATACGTCAGGCGGATTGCCATCCTCGCACGTCGGAGCCGGTCAGCGCCGGTACATGACCGGCCCGGGAAACGCCGAGGGGGAGCGGCCGTGGCCGCTCCCCCTCGGGACAGGTGTGGCGTCAGCTCAGGTCGGCCGCCACCAGCTCGGCGATCTGCACCGCGTTCAGCGCCGCGCCCTTGCGCAGGTTGTCGTTGGACAGGAACAGCGCGAGACCGTTCTCGACCGTCTCGTCCACCCGGATCCGGCCCACGAAGCTCGGGTCCTGGCCCGCGGCCTGGAGCGGGGTCGGGATGTCGCTGAGGGCCACGCCCGGGGCGCCGGCCAGCAGCTCCACGGCCCGCTCCACGCTGATCGGACGCTCGAAGCGGGCGTTCACCTGGATCGAGTGGCCGGTGAAGACCGGGACCCGGACGCAGGTGCCGGAGACCTTCAGGTCCGGGATCTCCAGGATCTTGCGGCTCTCGTTGCGGAGCTTCTGCTCCTCGTCGGTCTCCAGCCGCCCGTCCTCGACGATCTTCCCGGCCAGCGGGAGCACGTTGTAGGCGATCGGGCGGGCGTAGACCTCAGGCTCGGGGAGGTCGACCGCCGAACCGTCGTGGGTCAGCTCGGTCGCCCGCTCGGCGCCCTTGCGGAGCTGGTTGTCCAGCTCGGCGACGCCGGAGAGCCCGGAGCCGGAGACGGCCTGGTAGGTGGTGGCGACCAGGGCGGTCAGCCCTGCCTCCCGGTGCAGCGGGCGCAGCACCGGCATGGCGGCCATGGTGGTGCAGTTCGGGTTGGCGATGATGCCCTTGGGGCGCTGCACCGCCGCATGCGGGTTGACCTCGGAGACGACCAGCGGAACGTCGGGGTCCATGCGCCAGGCGGACGAGTTGTCGATCACGACCGGGCCCTGCGCGGCGACCTTCTCGGCCAGCGCGCGGGAGGTGGCGCCGCCCGCCGAGAACAGCACGATGTCCAGGCCGGAGTAGTCGGCCGTGGCCGCGTCCTCGACGGTGACCTCGGTGCCGCCCCAGGGGAGCGTGCGCCCTGCGGAACGGGCGGATGCGAACAGCCTCAGCTGGTCGGCGGGGAAGTCGCGCTCGGCGAGGATCCTCCGCATCACTCCGCCGACCTGGCCGGTCGCTCCGACAATTCCGATCCTCATATGAACCCTTTTCCTCGGTCGTGTCTCTCAGCGGCCCCTACCCCTCCGGCCAGTGTCTCAGGCCTCGCCGTAACCCTTCCGTGACCAATGTCGCACTGGTCAGCGCTGCCCGGGCTTCCCGCGCGAGTGAACACGAAGTGAGCGGAAGAATTCCTGTTCACGAGGGCGTGATGGCCGTTTTCTTCACGAAGATCAACGTGAGGAGATCGGCGACCGGCGTTGCCGCGTCGTTCACTCCCAGGCCATCCCCGATGCCAACGATCCGAAGTGACGACAGCCGCCGCTGTCCGCCCGCTTCGCGAATCCACTCGGGGAGAGATCGCGCATGTCCCGCATACGGTCCGCTGCCTCCGCCGTCGCCGCGCTCGACCGTCGCACCTTCCTCACCGCCGCGGCAGCCACCGGCGCCACGGCAGGCCTCGGCATCGCCTTCGGGCCCGGCAGCGGATCGGCACGGGCCTCGCAGCCCGCCACGGCACGCACCGTGGGACGCAGGGTGGCCCAGGCGCCCGCCGCCCCCTCCAACGCCGGTACCACGCTGGAGACGTTCTCCGCGCCGATCACCGGCACCGAGGGCTACCGGCGCCTCGGCGACGGCCCGGCCTGGGACCGCCGGATACGCACCGACATCACCGGCGCCAAGGCGGGCCGGGAGGACCGGCGCACCGCCCTCGCCTCGTTCGTCCAGCTGACGGACATGCACCTGTCGGACGTTCAGCACCCGCTGCGCTACGAGTTCCTGCGCTCCGGGCGCACCGGCGCCTGGCGCCCCCACGAGGCGCTCACCGTCGTGGGCCTCGCCTCCCTCATCGAGCGGGTCAACGGGCTGCGCGGCGGCCCGGCCACCGGCGCCCCGCTCTCCTTCGTGATGACCACCGGTGACAACACCGACAACAACGCGAAGATCGAGCTGGACTGGTTCCTCACCGCCATGAACGGCGGCCGGATCACTCCCAACACCGGCGATCCGCGCCACTACGAGGGCGTGCAGAACAGCGGGCTCAAGGAGTTCTGGCACCCCGAGCAGGCGCTGCGCGACTCCGACAAGCAGCTCGGCTTCCCGCGCATCGAGGGCTTCCTCGACGCCGCCCTGCGCACCGTCAACAGCCCCGGGCTGCGGCTGCCGTGGTACTCCACCATCGGCAACCACGACGATCTGGCGGGCGGCGTCTACTCGTTCGGCGGCGACTACCTCGCGGACATCGCGACCGGCAAGCGGAAGCTCCAGCTCATCCCGGGCGACGAGGCCGCGGCGATCTACAAGGGCCAGCGCAAGGGCGTCGACCCCAAGGGCACCGACATGAAGGCGGTGGTGGAGGCGCACGCCAAGGAGATGCGCACGGTCACCCCGGACGAGCGCCGCGCGCCCTTCACCCAGCGGGAGTACCTCGCCGCCCACCTCGACCCGCTGGCCGCCGGGCCGGGCCCGGTCGGCCACGGCTACACCAAGGACAACCTCGAAGAGGGCACCCTCTACTACTCGTTCCGGATCTCCGAGAACGTCATCGGCATCAGCCTGGACACCACCGACCCGGGCGGCCACTACGCCGGCTCGATCGGCACCGCCCAGCTGAAGTGGCTGGAGAGGACGCTGAAGGAGCACAAGGACGACTACGTCATCGTCTACAGCCACCACTACAGCGACAGCATGGACAACATGAACGCCGACCCGTCCCGCCCGGATGAGGCCCGGCACGGCGGCGACGAGGTGGTCTCCCTCTTCCAGGCAAACCCCCACGTGCTGGCCTGGATCAACGGCCACAGCCACCAGAACGAGATCACGCCGCACGACACCTTCTGGGAGATCACCACCGCCTCCCACGTGGACTTCCCCCAGCTGGCCCGGGTCATCGAGGTCGTGGACAACCACGACGGCACGCTGTCCCTGTTCACCACGCTCATCGAGGCTGCCGCCCCGCGCCGCACCGACTTCGAGGACCTGTCGCAGACCGGACTCGCCGCGCTCTACCGCGAACTGGCCTTCAACGCGCCCGGCGCCAGCGAGACGCTCGCCGGTGACCCGGACGACCGCAACACCGAGCTGCTGCTGCGCAAGCCCTGACGGGCACGGCCGGTTGAGGATCAGCGCGGCAGGAGCATCACCTGGGGGGCCGGGCCGCGGTCGGCCGACGCGATCAGCGCCGTACGGACCACCGCGGCCTGCTCCTCCAGGCCCTCCCGGAGCCGCTTGGGCGTGACGCGCACGACCGTGATGCCCATCTCCTCCAGATGCTCGCGCCGCCGGGCCTGGGCGGTGCCCGGGACCGGCCCGCCGTGGCGCGGCGCCCGGGCGTCGATCTCCAGCGCGACGCCCTGGTCCCGCCAGTACGCGTCCACCCCGCCGAGCGCGGGCCCGCCCGGCAGCCGCAGCTCGACGTTCCACAGTGGTTCGGGCAGGTCGTAGCCGCGCACCATGTCGTACAGCCGCCCCTCGGCGATGGCCCGCCCCTCGGCGAGCAGCGCGTCCACGGCGTCGACGACATGCGGCCGGGACAGCAGCCGGGCCCCGCTCAGCTCCGTGACCACGGTCGCGGCGTCGCAGTGCCCCCGGCGCACGGACTCGGTGAGCAGCGCGCGCACCGTCACCGCGTCGGAGAGCCGGGCGACCGCGTCGGCCAGCGCCCGGGCCACCGGGGCGATGGGCATCCCGGCGCGCTCCTGCGGCGACGGGAGGGGGTGGGCGCGGACGAAGCGCACGAAGCCGGTGGAGCGCAGCCGCCGGGCGCGGGGCACGAGGACGTCGATGCGGTCGAGGGAGGCCAGCGGGGGAGCGGAGGAGAAGTGGTGCAGGGCGAGGGCCGCGAGCCCGGTGATCATCGCCTCGCCGTATTCGCCGTCCCTCGCTGATCCGTCACCGCCCGCGTGGCCGCGGCTCGCGGTGTACAGCAGCGCCGCGTACAGCCGCTCCTCGCCGGTCGGGGGACCCGGGTGCAGGAGGTGCACGCCCGGCAGCATCCGCTGCCAGGGGCCACCGGGTCGGCAGCGCTCGGCGGTCTGGGCCGCCGTCACGCCGTGGTCGCGCAGTTGATGCGTCGTCAGGACCCGGCGGCGGGCGTCCGAGAGGTGGTGGAGCGGGCGGGGGGACAGCGGTGTGTTGTGGTTCATGACCCCGCCATTCCCGCCCGCTTCGCCCCACTCACCGCTGTGACAGAACCGTCGACAAAACCGGACAACACCGCACTAAAGTACGGCAGTTCGAATGCCGAAAGGGCCCCCGCCGCGGTCGGTCATCCGGCGGCCCGCGCGTCGCACTCCTGCCCGCGCAGGGTCCGCGCGAGGTCGTCGCGGGACTCCAGCACCAGCCGGCGCAGCGCGGGCGGCGCCTCCGGGTGGCCGGTCAGCCAGGCGTCGGTCGCCGCCAGGGTGGTGGCGTCGCCCTGGGTGGACGGGAACAGCCCGCGCACGATCGCCATGGCGATCTCGATCGACCGCTCCTGCCAGATGCGCTCGATCGCCTCGAAGTAGCGCGGCGCGTACGGGGTCAGCAGCTCGCGCTGGTTCGGCTGGTCGAAGCCCGCGATGGTGGCCTCCACCAGCGCGTTCGAGAGCCGGTCGGTGTCCACCACGGCCGTCCACGCCTCGGCCTTGACCGCGGCCGAGGGCCGGGCGGCCAGGAGGCGCACCTGATGGCGCTTGCCGGACGCGGTGTCGTCGCGGGACAGCTCCGCCGCGATCGCCTTCTCGTCGGCCTCACCCTGCGCGGCGAGCGACGCCAGGAACGTCCAGCGCAGCTCCTGGTCCACATCGAGCCCGTCGATCCGCGCCGAGCCCTCCAGCAGCCCGCGCAGCATCCGCAGCTCGGTGTCGGCGGAGGCGACCTGGGCGAAGAACCGCGCCCAGGCGAGCTGGTGTCCGCTGCCCGGCGCGGCGAGCCGCAGCTCGCGCAGCGCGCCCTCGGCGATCCGGGCCCCGGCCTCGGCGCGGCCCTCCGGCGCGCTGTAGTGATGGAGGGCCGACTGCGCCCACGCCTGGACCATCTGGAGCACGCCGATGTCGGTCTCCGCCCCGGCGAACCGCTCCACCAGCGCGAGGTAGTCGCGGGCGGGCATCAGCCCGTCCCGGGTGAGGTTCCACAGCGCGGACCAGCACAGCGCGCGGGCGAGCGGGTCGCTCAGCTCGCCCAGGTGCTCGCGCAGGGTGTCCAGCGAGACCTCGTCGAAGCGGATCTTGCAGTAGGTGAGGTCCTCGTCGTTGACCAGGATCAGATCGGGCCGCTCCGCCCCGGTCAGCTCGGTGACGACCGTACGGGGGCCGTCGACGTCCACCTCGGCGCGCGCGTACCGCACCAGCGCCCCGGCGCGCTCCCCGGCGGCCGCGTCCTTCCGGTACAGCCCGACCGCGACCCGGTGCGGGCGCAGAGCAGGATGGGTGTCGGCCCCGGCCTCCTGGAGGACGGCCAGCTCGGTGATGTGCCCCTCGGCGTCATAGACGGCCTGCGGGGTCAGCACGTTGACGCCCGCGGTCTCCAGCCAGGCCCGCGACCAGGCCGCCATGTCCCGGCCGGAGGTCTCGGTGAGCACCGCCAGCAGATCGGCCAGCCGGGTGTTGCCGTACGCATGCCGCTTGAAGTACCGGCGGGCGCCCTCCAGGAAGGCGTCCTGCCCGGCGTAGGCCACCAGCTGCTTGAGCACGGACGCGCCCTTGGCGTACGTGATCCCGTCGAAGTTGAGCTTGGCGTCCTCCAGGTCCCGGATGTCGGCCGTGACCGGATGGGTGGACGGCAGTTGGTCCGCCCGGTACGCCCAGGACTTGCGGCGGTTGGCGAAGGTGATCCAGCCGTCGGTGAAGCGGGTCGCCCCGACCAGCGCGAAGGCCCCCATGAAGTCGGCGAACGACTCCTTGAGCCACAGGTCGTCCCACCACTCCATGGTCACGAGGTCGCCGAACCACATGTGCGCCATCTCGTGCAGGATGACCGTCGCCCGGTGCTCGTACGACGTCTGGGTGACCTTGCCGCGGAAGACGAACTCCTCGCGGAAGGTCACGCACCCCGGGTTCTCCATCGCGCCGATGTTGTACTCCGGCACGAACGCCTGGTCGTACTTCCCGAAGGGGTACGGATAGTCGAAGTGGTCGTGGAAGAAGTCCAGGCCCTGCTTGGTGACGGTGAAGATGTCGTCCGCGTCGAAGTGCTTGGCGAGCCCCTTGCGGCACAGCGCGCCGAGCGGGACCTCCAGCACCGAGCCGTCCGGCTGGGTGCGGCGGTAGCGGTCGCTCACGTAGTGGTACGGGCCCGCGACGACGGCCGTGATGTACGTCGAGATGGGCAGGGTCGGGGTGAAGCGGGTGGTCGCCCCGTCCCCGTCACCGGACGGCTCGACCCCGGTGGCCGTCCCGTTGCTCAGCACCGTCCAGCCCGCGGGGGCGGTCACCGAGAAGGTGAACGGCGCCTTCAGATCGGGCTGTTCGAAGTTGGCGAAGACGCGGCGGGCGTCGGCCGGCTCGTACTGGGTGTACAGGTACACCTCGCCGTCCTCGGGGTCCACGAAGCGGTGCAGCCCCTCGCCCGTGCGGCTGTACGCGCACCGCGCGTCCACCACCAGCTCGTTCTCCCCGGCCAGCCCCTCCAGGGCGATCCGGGCCCCGTCGAAGACGGCCGCCGGGTCCAGCTCCCGTCCGTTGAGCTTCACCGCGACGACCTCCGGCGCCACCAGGTCGGCGAAGGACGCGGCCCCCGGCTCGGCGCAGCGGAAGCGCACGGTCGTCGTCGAGCGGAAGGTGCGCGGCCCCGGTCCGGTATCCGCCCCGACCGCGGACCGCAGGTCGAGGGCCACGTCGTACGCGTCCACCGACAGCAGCCTCGCCCGCTCGCGGGCCTCTTCACGGGTCAGGTTCTCACCGGGCACGTAGCGGCTCCCCTCGGGTCCCTCTCGCCATTCGGACAGCGGGAATCATGTCACGCGGCACTGACACCCGGCATCGGGGAATGGTCCCCGGGTCCGGCCACGTTGTTCGTACGAGACAACCCTCGATACCTCTTTATCCGCGCGTGCCCGTCCGAGGAGAGACCGTGACCGAGACTGCCAAGACGCCCGCCGACTTCTGGTTCGATCCGCTGTGTCCGTGGGCCTGGATGACCTCGCGCTGGATGCTCGAGGTGGAAAAGGTGCGCCCGGTCGAGGTGCGCTGGCACGTGATGAGCCTCGCCGTGCTCAACGAACCCAAGCTGGACGAGCTCCCCGAGCGGTACCAGGAGCTGATGAAGACCGCCTGGGGCCCGGTCCGGGTCTGCATAGCCGCCGAGCAGAAGCACGGCAGCGACGTCCTCGGCCCGCTCTACACCGCCCTCGGCACCCGCTTCCACAACCAGGGCCTGGAGAAGGACCGCGAGACGATCGTGGCCGCCCTGGAGGAGGCCGGGCTGCCCGCCGACCTCGCGGACGCGGCCGACTCCGACGCCTACGACACCGAGCTGCGCGCCTCCCACAAGGCGGGCATCGACCTGGTCGGCCAGGAGGTCGGCACCCCGGTCATCGCCGTCCCCGGCTCGGACGGCGAGCAGATCGCCTTCTTCGGCCCGGTCGTCACTCCCGCCCCCAAGGGCGACGCCGCCGCCCGGCTCTGGGACGGCACCCTGATGGTCGCCTCGATCCCCGGCTTCTACGAGATCAAGCGCACCCGCACGGTGGGCCCGATCTTCGACTGACCCGGGCCGCCGCACCCCGATACGGCAGGGCCCCCGCGCGACTCGACCGCGCGGGGGCCCTGTTTTTCCGCCTGCCCGTGAAGGCTGAGAAGACGATCACGTGAGCAGGAGGTTGTGGGCACGCTCCTTCGCCGCCGTGTACCGGCGGGCGACATCCTGCCAGTTGACGACCTTCCACATGGCCTCGATGAAGTCCACCTTCTGGTTCTTGTACTGGAGGTAGAAGGCGTGCTCCCAGGCGTCGAACACCAGGATCGGCACCGAGCCCTGCCCCACGTTCCCCTGGTGGTCGTACACCTGCTCCACCACCAGCCGCCCGCTCACCGGCTCGTACGCCAGCACACCCCACCCCGACCCCTGGGTGGTCGCCGCCGCCTTGGACAGCTGCGCCTTGAACCGGTCGAAGGACCCGAAGTGCTCGGCGATGGCATCGGCCAGCTCTCCCACCCCGTCCTTCGCCAGCGGCTCACCACCACCGTCACCGGTCATGTTGGTCCAGTAGATGCTGTGCAGGATGTGGCCCGACAGATGGAAGGCCAGGTTCTTCTCCAGCCCGTTGATCGACCCCCACTGGTCCTTGTCCCGCGCCTCCGCGAGCTGCTCCAGCGTGTCGTTCGCGCCCTTCACGTACGTGGCGTGGTGCTTGTCGTGATGCAGCTCGATGATCTCGGGGCTGATGACAGGGGCCAGCGCCGAGTAGTCGTACGGAAGTTCAGGAAGTGTGTAGATGGCCATGCCAAGCCCTCCGGACTTTATTGCAATTAACTTGCAACTGCACGCTACCAGCAAGAGCTTGTCCCGCCGGTGGAGACCCGGGGGTTGCGCCAAAAGACCGAGGCGGGGCGGGCCCTCGGACTGAGGACCCGCCCCGCCTCGTAAGCGGAGGAGATGAGGGTCAGTGGCGCCCGGCCACCGCCTTCTGCCGTGCGTAGCCGATGAGGGCGAGCACCGCGGTCAGGCCGACGGTGAAGTACAGCTGGGTGCTGGTGTCGTCCTCGCGGAGCATCAGCAGCAGGACGGCGATGGTGGCGGCCAGGGCGACGTAGGTCAGGTACGGGAAGAGCCACATCTTGACCACCAGCTTCTCGGGGGCCTCGCGCTGGAGGCGGCGGCGCATCACGAGCTGGGAGACGGCGATGAAGGCCCAGACGACCAGCACCGCGGCGCCGACCATGTTGAGGAGCCACTTGAAGATGGTGTCCGGCCACCAGTAGCTGAGCAGCACCGCGACGAAGCCGAAGAAGGACGAGGCGAGCACGGTGAGGCGGGGGACGCCGCCGTAGACCCGGCCGAGGACGGAGGGGCCCTCGCCGCGGACGACCAGGGAGTAGGACATGCGGGAGGCGCCGTAGATGTTGGCGTTCATCGCGGAGAGCAGGGCGATCAGCACGATGACGTTCATGATGTTGCCGGCCGCGGGGATGTCGAGGTGGTCGAGGACCGCCACGTACGGGCCGTCCTTGACGACGGCCGCGTCGTTCCACGGGATGACCGTGACGACGACGACCATCGAGCCGACGTAGAAGAGGGCGATGCGCCACATCGCGGTGCGCACGGCGCCGGCGACGCTCTTGACCGGGTTCTCGGACTCGGCCGCCGCGATCGTCACCGTCTCCAGGCCGCCGTAGGCGAAGACGGAGGCGAGCAGGCCGACGACGAGGCCGTTCGCGCCGTTGGGCATGAAGCCGCCCTCGCCGGTGAGGTTGCTGCCGCCGGGGGCGTCGGTGCCGGGCAGGGCGCCGATGATGGCGAGGACGCCGAGGATGAGGAAGACGGAGATCGCGGCGATCTTCAGCGCGGCGAACCAGAACTCGAACTCGCCGAAGTTGCTGACGGCCGCGAGGTTGGTGCCGCAGAAGATCGCCATGAAGACGGCGACCCACATCCAGGAGTCGGTGCCCGGGAACCAGTGGACCATGATCCCGGCCGCGCCGATCGCCTCGGCGGCGATGCCCACGCACAGCAGGGTCCAGAACATCCAGCCGACGGTGAATCCGGCCCACGGCCCGATCGAGCGCTCGGCGTGCACGGAGAACGAACCGGACGCCGGGTTGGCCGCCGACATCTCGCCGAGCATCCGCATCACGAGCATCACGAGCAGCCCGGAGAGCGCGTAGGCCAGGATGATCGAGGGTCCGGCGGCGGCGATTCCGGCACCGGAGCCGACGAACAGTCCGGCGCCGATGACCCCGCCCAGGGCGATCATCGACAGATGGCGCTGCTTGAGGCCGTGCGAGAGCGGTCGCGAGGCGTCCGCGCCCGCGTCGGTCGCCGTCGTGCCGCTCTGCGGCGCGGAGGACGCAGGTGTCGGGTTCATGGCTGGTCTCTGTCCCTTGTGTGAGGGGCGGGCGGATGCAAAACGCCCCCAGTGTGAGGTGTGCGTCCGATCAGGACAACATTGATGTCAAACTTTTCTGGATATCGGACATGATGGTCACGCTCCGTATCGCGCCAATCTGTGCACCAATCTGCCGAAGCTGCCAACCCCGGGGCCCGGCCTTTGTGGTCATCCGATGGTGTGCGGCCGCTCCACGCCGGGTTACCGTCGCGTAGTCCACCCCCTCCCGACCTCGGAGTTCCGCTGATGAGCACTGTTTCTGCCACCGCCTCGACCGGTACGGTCCTCGCCGACGCGGTCTTTCCCGCGCGGCGCGTTCTCGCCCGTGACACCGCGCTCGTCGTGGGCGGCGCCGTGCTCACCGGCCTCGCCGCGCAGATCTCGGTGCCCGTGCCCGGCTCGCCGGTGCCGGTGACCGGCCAGACGTTCGCCGCGCTGCTGGTGGGCACCTCGCTCGGCGCCCGCCGGGGCTTCCTGTCGCTCGCGCTGTACGCGCTGGCCGGGATGGCGGGCATGCCCTGGTTCGCCGAGGGCGACTCCGGCGCCGCCATGCCGTCCTTCGGCTACGTGCTGGGCATGCTGCTCGCCGCGACCGTGGTGGGCGCGCTGGCGCGGCGCGGCGGTGACCGGGGCGCGCTGCGCACGGTGGGCACCATGGCGGTCGGCTCCGCGATCATCTACGCGATCGGCGTCCCGTACCTGGCGCTGGCCACGGACATCTCCCTCGGCCAGGCGGTGGCCGCCGGTCTGACCCCGTTCCTGATCGGGGACGCGCTGAAGGCCGCGCTGGCTATGGGCGCGCTGCCGGCCGCCTGGAAGCTGGTGGGCCGCCGCGGCTGAGCGTCACCGTCTTTCGATAGGCGTCGGGCGGGCTGGTCCTCCAGCCCGCCCGACGCATATCCGGTGCCGGAGGCTACCGGGACACGGACTCGGACTCCTTGGAGGAGGTCTGGGCCGCGGCGACCGGCTTGGGCCCGGCGACCTTGTCCCGTACCAGCGCGATGCCCACCACGAGCGCCGCCGCCAGGGTGGACAGCAGCACCTGCTCGCGTCCGGCGTCGTCGGTGAGCATGTAGACCAGCACGAACAAGATCATCCCGATGGTCGCCCAGGTCAGATACGGGAAGCCCCACATCCGGACGACGAGCTTGTCCGGGTTCTCGCGCAGGATGATGCCGCGCATCCGCAGCTGGGTGAAGCAGATCACCAGCCAGACGAAGAGCGCGACCGCGCCGGAGGAGTTCAGCAGGAACTCGAAGACCGTGTCCGGCCACTGGTAGTTGAACCAGACCGCGACGAAGCCGAAGACGACCGAGCCGAGGATCGCGGCCTGCGGCACACCGCGCGCGGTGGTCCTCGCGAACGCGGCCGGGGCGTCTCCGCGCTGCCCGAGCGAGAAGGCCATCCGGGAGGCGGTGTAGAGGCCGGAGTTGAGACAGGAGAGCACGGCGGTCAGCACGATGACGTTCATGACCTGACCGGCGTGCGGAATGCCGATCGAGTCGAGCGCGGCGACGTACGACCCGTTCTTGGCGATCGACTTGGAGTCCCAGGGCAGCAGGGTGACCACGACGAAGATCGAGCCCAGGTAGAAGACCGCGATACGCCAGATCACGCTGTTGGTGGCCTTGGAGACGGCCCGCTCCGGGTCCTCGGACTCACCGGCGGCCAGGGTGACGATCTCACTGCCCATGAAGGAGAAGACGACCAGCAGCACACCGGTGAGGATCGCGCCCGGACCGTTGGGCAGGAAGCCGCTGTGGTCGGTGAGGTGGGCCAGTCCGGCGCCCTCGTTCTCGGAGCCGGGCAGGAGGCCGAAGACCGCGAGCCCGCCGATGACGATGAAGGCGGCGATCGCGACGACCTTGATCCCGGCGAACCAGAACTCGAACTCACCGTAGGAGGAGACCGAGACCAGGTTGGCGGCGGTGAGCACGACCATCACGATCAGCGCCCAGCCCCACTGGGGCACGGCGGGCCACCACTCCTCCAGGATCTTGGCACCGGCGGTCGCCTCGACCGCCAGCACCACGACCCAGAAGAACCAGTAGAGCCAGCCGATCGAGAAGCCCGCCCAGCGGCCGAGCGCCCGGTCGGCATAGGCGGAGAAGGAGCCGGAGGTCGGGTTCGCGGCCGCCATTTCGCCCAGCATGCGCATCACGAGGACGACCATGAGGCCGACGAGTGCGTAGGAGACGAGGATGCCCGGTCCGGCCTTGGCGATGCCGGCGCTGGAGCCGACGAACAGCCCGGCGCCGATCACCCCGCCAATCGCGATCATGGACAGGTGGCGATTCTTGAGCCCGGCCTTCAGGCCGTCGGGGGAGGTCGCTGGTTGTGCGCTCATATGGCTCGATCCTTTGCTTCCGGAATAGGAGCGACGCCAGTGAATCTCAGGAGAACCGACAGGTGAACCTTCGATTTCAAATCGTTACTTGAGGTTTCCATGAGGTTCCTTGGTGTTGCGTGGTAATCACAGAGCGCCTACCCGGCGCGGCGGGAAAGACACGGCCATGCCACACTCAGGGCATGCGCGTGTACCTCGGCTCCGATCATGCCGGATACGAACTGAAGAACCACCTCGTGGAGTGGCTCCGGGCGGGCGGTCATGACCCCGTCGACTGCGGCCCGCACATCTACGACGCCCAGGACGACTACCCGCCGTTCTGCCTGCGCGCCGCCGAGCGGACCGCCGCCGACGCCGACAGCCTCGGCATCGTGATCGGCGGCTCCGGCAACGGCGAGCAGATCGCGGCGAACAAGGTCAAGGGGGTACGCGCCGCACTGGCCTGGAGCGAGCAGACCGCCGCCCTCGCGCGCGAGCACAACGACGCCAACGTGATCAGCATCGGCGGGCGCATGCACACCCAGGACGAGGCGACCAAGTTCGTCGAGATCTTCCTGGGCACCCCGTACTCGGGCGAGGAGCGGCACACCCGCCGCATCGACATGCTCGCCGAGTACGAGACCACCGGCGACCTGCCGCCCATCCCGGCCCACCACCCCGCCGGCGACTGATGCCCGAAGGGCACACCATCCACCGACTGGCCGCCGACCACCTCGAGAGGTTCGGCGGCCGGCCCGTCCGTGCCACCAGCCCCCAGGGCAAGTTCGCCGACGGGGCGGCCCTCGTGGACGGGCAGGTGCTCCAGCACGCCGAGGCGCACGGCAAACACCTCTTCCTGGACTTCGCGGCCACCGGATGGGTCCACGTCCACCTCGGGCTGTTCGGCAAGTACACCTTCGGCCCGGCCCCCGCCCCGCCGTCCACCGAGACCGTACGGCTGCGGCTGGCGGGCCCCGGGGGGTACGCGGACCTGCGCGGGCCGACCGCCTGCGCCCTGATCACCGACCCCGAGAAGCAGGCGATCCACGACCGCCTCGGGCCCGATCCGCTGCGCCCCGACGACGACGGCGGCGACGCCTGGACCCGGATCTCCCGCAGCCGGGTCAGCGTGGCCGCGCTGCTCATGGACCAGAAGGTGGTCGCGGGCGTGGGTAACGTCTACCGCGCCGAGGTGCTGTTCCGGCACGGCATCGACCCGTACCGCCCGGGCCGCGGGCTGGCCCGCGCCGAATGGGACGCGATCTGGTCCGACCTCGCGGAGCTGATGCGCGAGGGCGTACGGAACAACCGGATCGACACGGTCCGCCCCGAGCACACCCCCGAGGCCATGGGCCGTCCGCCGCGCGTCGACGACCACGGCGGCGAGGTCTACGTCTACCGCCGGGCCGGGCAGCCCTGCCACGTCTGCGGCGGTGAGATCCGTACCGCCGGTCTCGCGGCCCGCAATCTGTTCTGGTGCCCCGCTTGCCAGCAGGCGTAGGGCGCGCGGCCGCCCTTCGCGTCGGACGCCCCCGACACTCCGTCAGAAGGGGCCACCGGCCCACCCGCCGTCCGGGGTGCCGACAGAGCGCTCGCATTCGGTCAACTCCCGCCGGAACGCGGATTTCTCCGGCGGCCGGGGTACGACTCCGAAGGGGAGTACCAGCTTTCCGTACCAATCATCCCAAACAGCCGATCGAGCACCCCCCGCTCCGCGCTCATATCCCCATCCCCAGCAGCGGTTTCCCGTACACGCGCACGAATATCGCTTACGATTGCCCCCCTGGCTGGGTGGTTCAACGCGCCACGAATCGACGCGCGTCCGAACGGGTGGGTAGGGTCCCGATGCAATGACTGGCGGCGCGGACACTCCGATGGCCCGGATGCGCAAAGCTCTGCACCGGGCTCGCACAGGCGTGCGCAAAGCCGGAGTCGACTACTTCCGCGGCGAGGGCTCCGACCGGCTCGCCCTCACCCTGCTGCTCCTCGCCGTCCCCGCCATCGCCTGCGGCACCATCGCGACCCCCGACTGGTGCGCCCCCTCCGCCCTCGTCCTGCCGATCGTCGCGGGCGGACTGCTGCTGCGCCCCGCCAGCCTGCTCGCCCTGTACGCGGCCGCCGCCACCGCCCTCATCGTGGAGTCCGCCGTCCTCGGCCCGTACACCGAGGAGGACACCTCCGCCCGGGTCACCCCCGGCACCATCCTCGTGGTCGCCGCCGTCGGCTTCTCCGGGCTGCTCATCGCCCAGTTCCGCAGCCGGGTCGGCGTGCCCTGGCGGCGCGGCGGCACCATGCTCTTCGACCTGCGCGAGCGCATCCGCGTCCAGAGCAAGCTGCCCGCCCTGCCGCGCGGCTGGCACCGCGAGATGGCCCTCCGCCCGGCCGGCGGCCAGTCCTTCTCCGGCGACTTCGTGGTCGCCGCCCGCACCGGCAACGGCGGCCGCACCCTCGAAGTCGTCCTCACCGACGTCTCCGGCAAGGGCATGGACGCCGCCTCCCGCGCCCTCCTGCTCTCCGGCGCCTTCGGCGGCCTCCTCGGCTCGCTGCCCCCGCACGGCTTCCTCCCGGCCGCCAACGGCTATCTGCTGCGCCAGGACTGGGAAGAGGGCTTCGCGACCTCCGTCCACCTCGTACTCGACCTCGACAGCGGCGACTTCGAGCTGTTCTCGGCCGGTCATCTGCCCGCGCTCCAGCTCAGCGCGGGCACCGGCAAGTGGGAGGAGAAGTCCGCCGACGGCCCGCTGCTGGGCGTCTACGACGGCGCCCAGTTCGACCCCACCAAGGGCACCCTGCGCCCCGGTGACGTCCTGATGCTGTTCACCGACGGCCTCGTCGAGACCGCCGACCGCGACATCAGCGAGGGCATCGACCACCTGACGGGCGAGGCCGACCGCTACGTCGCCTCCGGCTTCCACGGCGCGGCCTGGCACCTGATCGAGACGGTGGCGAAGGACGTCAACGACGACCGGGCGCTCCTGCTGATCTGCCGCCAGTAGGGCCGCCGTACCGGGGGTTAACCCCACCCCGGTACGGCGGCGGCCGCCATGGCCCCGGGACACCCCCGATCCCTACGTTCGTAGGGCGCGAAAGACATCGGGCGAACTCCGGAGAAGGGCCACCACCATGCGGCTGCGCAAGCGGCGTACGACAGCGGCGCCCCCGGCGCCGCACCCCGCCCCTGCCACCCACGCCATCGAACTCCATGGCGTGCAGCGCCGCTACGGCCGCGGCGGCACCGCCGTGCACGCGCTCCGCGGCATCGACCTCGCCCTCCCGCACGGCAGCTTCACCGCCGTCATGGGCCCCTCGGGCTCGGGCAAGTCGACGTTCCTCCAGTGCGCCGCCGGGCTCGACCGGCCGACCGCCGGGACCGTCACGCTCGGCGGCACCGAGATCACCGGACTGAGCGAGAACAAGCTCACCACGCTGCGCCGCAGCCGCCTCGGCTTCGTCTTCCAGGCGTTCAACCTGCTGCCCTCCCTCACCGTCGAGCAGAACGTGCTGCTCCCGATGCGGCTCGCCGGAGCCCGCCCCGACCGCCAACGCGCCCGCGAGGTCCTGGCCCAGGTCGGGCTGCACGAGCACGCCCGGCGCCGCCCGGGACAGCTGTCCGGCGGGCAGCAGCAGCGTGTGGCCATCGCCCGCGCCCTCGTCACCCGCCCCGACGTCGTCTTCGCCGACGAGCCGACCGGCGCCCTGGACACCGTCACCGCCGCCGAGGTGCTCGGGCTGCTGCGGCACGCGGTGGACGCGCTCGGCGCGACCGTGGTGATGGTCACGCACGACCCGGTGGCCGCGAGCTACGCCGACCGGGTGCTGTTCCTCGCGGACGGACGCGTAGCCGACCGGCTCACCCGCGCCCCCGCGCACGAGATCGCCGACCGGATGACCCATCTCACCGCCCGCACCCCCGCGGCCCTCGCCGTCGTCCGGTGAGGGCGCTCACCAACGGACTGGCCCGCGCCTCCGTCCGCTTCAAGCCCGCCGCCTTCGCGGGCACCTTCGTCGCCCTGATGATGACCGCGATGATCGTGTCCGCCTGCGGCATCCTGCTGGAGACCGGAGTACGGGCCTCCGTACCGCCCGAGCGCTACGCGAGCACCCCGGTCGTCGTCGCCGCCGACCAGCGCGCGCACCACATCACCGGCCGCGGCGAGGAGCGGGAGGACGCGTCCGAGCCGGTCCCCGACCGGGCCCGGCTCGACGCCGCGCTCGTCACCACCGCCGCCCGCGCCCCCGGAACGGCCGCCGCCGCACCCGACACGACCGTCCCGCTGCGCACCGCCTCGCCGGGCACACTCTCCGGCCACGGCTGGGGCGCGGCGCCCTTCACCGGCGTGACGCTCACCACCGGCACACCGCCCCGGGCGGGCGACGTCGTGCTCGACGAGGGAGCCGCCCGCGCGACGGACACCGGGATCGGCGACAGCGTCACCGTGAGCGCCCCGGACGGCCGGTACGCCTTCCGGGTGTCCGGCATCGCCCGGGGCACGGCCGAGGACGGGCCCACGGCCTGGTTCACCGACGCCCGCGCCCGGGCCCTCTCCGGCCACCCCCGTACCGTCGACGCGATCCTCGTCCGCCCGGCCTCCGGCACCAGCCCGGACCGCCTGGCCGCACAGCTGAAGGACGCGTACGGCGGCACCGCGCGGGTGCACACCGGCGACGGGCGCGGCGCGGCCGAGGATCCCTCGCTCGCCGGGGCCAGGGAACTGCTCATCGCCCTCGGCGGCTCCTTCGGCGGGATCGCCACCGCCGTCGCCGTCTTCACCGCCGCGGGCACCGTCGCCCTCTCCGTCGGCCAGCGCGCCCGTGAGGTCGCCCTGCTGCGCGCGATCGGCGCCACCCCGCGCCAGATCCGCCGCTCCATCGCGGCCGAGGCGCTGCTCGTCGCCCCGCTCGCGGGCGCGCTCGGCTGCCTGCCCGGCGTCGCCCTCGCGCACTGGTGGTTCGGACAGCTGAAGGACAAGGGCGCGATCCCCGCCCCCGTGGAACTCTCGGTCTCCTGGATTCCGCTCGTCACCGCCGTCGGCGCGGGCCTGGTCAGCTCGCTGCTGGCGGGCCTGATGGCCGCCCGCCGCCCGGCCCGGATCAAGCCGGGCCAGGCGCTCGGCGAGGCGGCCGTCGAACGGCTGCGCCCCGGGGTGGTCCGCACCCTGCTGGGCACGGCGGCCCTGGTCGGCGGCATCGTGCTGGCCGGGGTCGCCGCCTCGGCCTCGGGGGAGGACGCGGCCAACACCGCGCTCGGGGTCGTGATGCTCTTCATGCTGGCCGTGGCCCTGCTCGGCCCGCTGGTCGCCCGGCTGTGCGCCTGGCTGATCGGACTGCCGCTGCGCGCGGGCGCGGCCCCGGCCGTCCTGGCGTCGGCCAACACCCTGGCCAACGCCCGGCGGCTGGCCTCCGCGATCACCCCGATCGTGCTGGCCGTGGCGTTCTCCTCGACGCTCGTGTTCCTGCACACCAGCGAGGACCATGCGCGGGCCGGGCAGCGGCGCGCCGGGATCGTCGCCGACCAGGTCGTGTCCGCACCCGGCGGCCTCCCGGCCGACACGGCCGACCGCGCCGCCTCCGTGCCCGGCGTGGCGGCGGCGGTGGGCGTGCTGCGCACCGGGGTGCTCGTCACGACGGGCTCGTCGCTCCAGGGCGAGACGGCGCAGGGCGTCTCCGGGAGCGGCCGTGCGCTGGCCGCCGTACAGGACCTGGACGTCCGCACCGGCCGCCTGGCGGACCTGGGGCCGGGCCGGGTGGCGGTCGACGCGAGCCTCGCGCAGTCGGCGCACGTCCGTGTGGGCGACCGGCTCCGGCTCCGCCTCCCGGACGGTACGAAGGCCGCCCCCGAGGTGGTCGCGACGTACGGCCGGGGCCTGGGCATCGCCCGGGTCACCCTGCCCCGCACGGCCCTGGCGGCCCACGTCACGTCGGCCTTCGACGCCGACGTGCTGGTACGGGACGACGCGGGCGCGGACCGCGAGGCCGTCGCGGCGGCGCTCGGGAAGCGGCTCGGCGAGCAGATCACCGGCCGGGACGGCTACGCGGCCGCCGAGGACCGGGACCGCGCCCTCAACGCCTGGTCCAACACCACCATGGCCGCGGTGCTCGGTGGCTTCGCCGCGGTCGCCGCCGCCAACACCCTGGTGATGACGGTCCTCGACCGCCGCCGGGAACTGGGCACCCTGCGCCTGATCGGATCGACCCGGCGACAGGTGCTGGAGATGGTGCGCTGGGAGGCGCTGCTGGTGGCCACGGCCGGTGTCGCGCTGGGCACGGCGATCGCCCTGGCCACGCTCGTACCGATGGCGCGCGGGCTGACCGGCGAGGGCCCGTACGTCCCGCCGCTGACGTACGCGGGTTTCGTGGGCGCGGCCGTGGCGCTCGGGCTCGCGGCGACCGCCCTGCCCGCCCGCGCGGTGCTGCGCCGCGAGGCGCCCGGAGGGGCGCGGTGAGCGAAACGACGAAGGGGCCGGGGAACGGCGAAGGGGCCGGGACCATGCGGTCCCGGCCCCTTCGGGCGATCTTCGAGCCGTCAGGCGGCCGTACGGTGACGGGCCTGCTCGGCGGGGTCCTTGCGGAAGGCCCACTTCATCTTCGGCTCCATCGCGAAGCGGAAGGCGCGCTGCACCGGCGGGGTGCACAGCACGGTGATGACGGAGGCGGCGACGACGGTGACGGTGATCTCACCCAGCGGCTTGTGCAGCCAGTCGATGTCGAACCAGCCCCAGAAGCGGGAGCCCTTGGCGAGGAAGCCGTGCAGCAGGTAGCCGTACAGCGTCCCGGCGCCGAGCACCGTGAACCACATGTGGCGCCGCGGCACCCAGGCGAAGAAGCACGCGGTGAGGACCATCGAGCAGCCGAACATGGCCAGGGTCATCACGGGGCCGGTCCACGCCGGGGCGGCCAGCTCCTGGACGCTGTCGCGGTGGTAGAACCAGGCCGAGTTCATCCGGGGCGCCGCCCAGTAGGCGAACAGCAGGGCGCACGCGAAGATCGGCACGGAGGCCATCCGCATCTTCGGGCCCCGCATCCGCTGGAAGTGCTCGGGCTTCATGCACAGGCCGATGACGAAGAACGGCAGGAACTGGAGGACCCGCTGGAGGTCGAGGTCGTCGCCGATGTCGGGCGAGACGGACGCCAGGGTGGCGATCGCCAGCGAGAGCGGGACCGGCCAGCGCACCAGTTTCCAGATCGGCGTCGTCAGCCGCCACACAAACAGCGCGACCAGGAACCAGGTCAGGTACCAGGGGTCGAGCAGGCTGATCGGGTGGCCCGGGTCGTCGTCGGCCCAGCGCTTGAAGAAGCTGTACGCGACCTCGAACAGCACGTACGGCACCGCGACCCCGGTGATGAGCCGCTTGAGCCGGTCCGGCCGCATGTCGAAGCTGCGGGAGAAGAAGCCGGAGATGATGATGAAGGCCGGCATGTGGAAGGTGTACACCGTCATGTACAGGGCTTCCGCGGTGCGGCTCGTATCGGTGAGCGGCTCCCACGAGTGGGCCATCGCGACCAGCACGATCGCGAGGTACTTCGCGTTGTCGAAGAACGCGTCCCGCTGCTTCGGCTTCGGCCCGGCAGGGGCGCTGGCGGCGGGCTGAGTCGCCTGGCGCCCTGCTTCTTCGCGCTGCGGTGTGGGGGACGCCCCGGCCTCGGCCTCCCGGGCCGGGGGGAGCGGGGACCGCTGGGAACCGTGCGGGCGCAGGGAGTTGGTCACAGGCCCTCCCACCAGGAGCTGGGGGAGAGCACCCGGGACCGCACTGCGCGTGGGGGAGAGATGGCAGCGTGGAACATCTGAGGCACGATAGCGCCGAAACCTCTAATGCGTAAAACCTCGTACAGGTCTTCCCCAGTAATACGGTTCACACTCCGGCCGATAGCCGACCGTTATCAAGTCGACATAGCGATCCGGTTGTTCGACATGAGGAACGAGGCTGTCCGTTCTGTCGGGTTTCATCCCCCTTAAATGGTGCATATGCCCCCCGAGTGGCTCCGGTGGAATGTCTGATTCATGGAAATCGGAATTCCCTTTCGGGTTATGCGATCAGGTCGAAAATTGATCAGTGTGCGGTCTCTCACGTGGCCTCTCGGATACCCCGCGGAATTGTGGGGAGCGTCACCCGTGTCCGCTCGTGTAAGGGATTCTTGACGGGGTACCAGCTGGGTGGGTGTGGTGTGCACCGACGCAGGTGATCACCTCACCCTGCTGCTGTGGAGCCGTAGTTGATGGCACGATGGTTGCAGCGGGGGTGTGCGAGGTCGCGTGCTTCCGGGGCCGGGTGAAGACATGAGCGACCGAGGAAGCGTGATCAGCTGTGGTCATTTCCCTGTCATTGGTGGTGCTGGTAGGGATCATCCTCGTACTGATGATCCGCGCCGGGAAGATGAAGGCGGGGCCGGCGCTCGTCGCCGCGCTCTTCGGCTTTCTCCTGGCCTCTTCCGACCTGGCGCCGAACATCCAGGACTTNCTCGTCGCCGCGCTCTTCGGCTTTCTCCTGGCCTCTTCCGACCTGGCGCCGAACATCCAGGACTTCCTCGACTCGGTCGCCAGCTCCATCAGCGACATCAATCTCTGAATACGCCGACGGCCCGGCCCCGGAGGATCCTCCGGGGCCGGGCCGTCGTGCGAGTGGAGCGGGCGACGGGAATCGAACCCGCGTAGCCAGTTTGGAAGACTGGGGCTCTACCATTGAGCTACGCCCGCACGCGCCGCGCGTCGCCCGGGTCTGATCACCCGGGCCGCGGCACGGGAAGCATCGTAGCGGGTCCGGGCCCTTTCCCGCACACCCTTGCCCGCCGGTGGAATATCGGGCAGCCGGGGCGTCCGCGGCCATGTACCCTACGTGTCGCACCGACGGGGTGTGGCGCAGCTTGGTAGCGCGTCCGCTTTGGGAGCGGAAGGTCGTCGGTTCGAATCCGGCCACCCCGACCATCCACAGGCGTCAAGATCGCGTTGTGGGCCGCGTCATGCTTGCGGTTACTATGCAAGCTGCGCGTCTGTGTCTTTCTTTACCGGGCGCGATCCGCTGCGAAGCATCAGTGCGAGGCAGCAGAACACCACACGTCAGCCCCAAGGAGACCGAACCGTGAAGAGCGCCGTGGAGAACCTGAACCCGACCCGGGTTCGGCTCACTGTCGAGGTGCCCTTCGAGGAGCTCAAGCCCAGCCTCGACGCGGCGTATAAGAAGATCAACCAGCAGGTCACGGTGCCTGGCTTCCGCAAGGGCAAGATTCCGGCCCGCATCATCGACCAGCGTTTCGGCCGCGGCGCGGTGCTGGAGGAGGCCGTCAACGACGCCCTCCCGAAGTTCTACACCGACGCGGTCAACGAGGGTGAGCTGAACCCGCTCGGGCAGCCCGAGGTCGACATCACGGAGCTCAAGGACAACGAGCTCCTGACGTTCACCGCCGAGGTGGACATCCGCCCGTCGATCGAGATCCCGGACTACTCCGGCATCGAGGTCACCGTCGACTCCGTCGAGGTCTCGGACGAGGACATCGACAAGTCGGTCGAGCAGCTGCGCGACCGCTTCGCCACCACCAGCCCCGTCGAGCGCGCCGCCGCCGAGGGCGACATCGTCGTGATCGACCTGGAGGCCAAGGTCGACGGCGAGGTGCTGGAGGACGGCGTCGCCGAGGGCGTCACCTACACCATCGGCTCCGGCGAGCTGCTCGACGGCATCGACGAGGCCGTGACCGGCCTGGAGGCCGGTGGCACCGCCACCTTCACCTCCGAGCTGAAGGGCGGCTCCGCGCAGGGCAAGGAGGCCGAGGTCTCCGTCAAGGTGAACGAGGTCAAGGCCCGCGAGCTGCCCGAGCTGGACGACGACTTCGCCCAGCTGGCCAGCGAGTTCGACACCCTCGAGGAACTGCGCGAGGACAGCCGCAAGCGGCTGGAGCAGTCGAAGAAGTACGACCAGGCCACCCAGGCCCAGGAGAAGGTGCTGGACGCCCTCCTGGAGCTGGTCGAGGTGCCGATCCCCGAGAAGCTGCTCGAGGACGAGATCCAGACCCGGAAGCACAACCTGGAGCACCACCAGCTCGGCCAGATGGGCCTGAACCTGGAGTCCTACCTGGAGCTTCAGGGCAAGTCCGCCGAGGAGTTCGACGCCGAGCTCAAGGAGCAGGCCGAGAAGGGCATCCGGACCCAGTTCGTCCTCGACGAGCTGGTCAACAAGGAGAAGCTGTCCGTCGGCCAGGAGGAGCTCACCGAGCACCTGATGCGCCGTGCGCAGTCCTCCGGCATGAGCCCGGACCAGTTCGCCCAGCAGGTCGTCGAGGGCGGCCAGGTGCCGATGCTCGTCGGCGAGGTCGCCCGCGGCAAGGCGCTCGCGGTCGTGGTCGAGGCCGCCAAGGTCGTCGACGACAAGGGCGAGACCGTCGACCTGGACGACGAGGACGAGACCGCCGAGACGGTCGAGGCCGCCGCCGAGGGCGATGAGGCCGCGGAGGCCTCCGAGGCCCCTGAGGCCACCGAGGCTGCCGCCGAGGCCGCTCCCGAGCAGGAGAAGGCGCAGGACAAGGCCGAGGGCTGATCCTCGCCGCTCCACAGCCCGTACGAACGGGCCCGAACGTCTGCACGCGTCCGGGCCCGTTCGTGTTCCGCGAAGTCCCCGGGCCGGTGGTGCCCCGGACCCGCGGAACCTGCGCTCAGAGCGAACAGTTCCTGATGCGGGATGGCGCCCGCCGACCAGCGCGTTAGGGTCCGTAGATACGAGGGCAGGGAGTCTCGCAGGTCCGCCGGATCGCACCGGCCGGCCCGTCCCGAGCCCAGAAGAAGACGCTGAGACGGCCAGTCGCCGTCAGAGACGAGCAGGTGGATACGTGACGAATACGATGCCTTCCGCCGCCGGCGAGCCGACCGGCGGTGGCCTCGGCGACCAGGTCTACAACCGGCTGCTCGGTGAGCGGATCATCTTCCTCGGCCAGCCGGTCGACGACGAAATCGCCAACAAGATCACCGCGCAGCTGCTCCTGCTCGCCGCGGACCCGGACAAGGACATCAACCTCTACATCAACTCTCCGGGCGGCTCGATCTCGGCGGGCATGGCGATCTACGACACCATGCAGTTCATCCCGAACGACGTCGTCACCATCGCCATGGGCCTCGCCGCCTCGATGGGGCAGTTCCTGCTGAGCGCGGGCACCCCCGGCAAGCGGTTCGCGCTGCCGAACGCCGAGATCCTGATCCACCAGCCGTCCGCGGGCCTGGCCGGTTCGGCCTCGGACATCAAGATCCACGCCGAGCGGCTGCTGCACACCAAGCGGCGGATGGCCGAGCTGACCGCGTTCCACACCGGTCAGACCGTTGAGCAGATCACCCGCGACTCCGACCGCGACCGCTGGTTCTCCGCCCAGGAGGCCAAGGAGTACGGCCTGGTCGACGACGTCATGGCCTCGGCCTCGGGCGTTCCGGGCGGGGGCGGCACCGGGGCCTGAGCCCCGCCGTCCCGTAGCCGACCTCCAGCCCTTTGATCGCCACAGGATGGTGAACACCCAGATGAACAACTTTCCCGGCAGCGGCCTCTACGACGGCCCGATGGCCGAATCGCGCTATGTCGTTCCGCGCTTCGTCGAGCGCACCTCCCAGGGTGTCCGGGAGTACGACCCGTACGCGAAGCTCTTCGAGGAGCGCGTGATCTTCCTGGGCGTCCAGATCGACGACGCCTCGGCCAACGACGTCATGGCGCAGCTCCTGTGCCTGGAGTCGATGGACCCGGACCGCGACATCTCGGTCTACATCAACTCGCCCGGCGGCTCGTTCACCGCGCTGACCGCCATTTACGACACGATGCAGTTCGTCAAGCCCGATATTCAGACGGTTTGCATGGGCCAGGCGGCGTCCGCCGCGGCCGTGCTGCTCGCCGCCGGCACCCCCGGCAAGCGGATGGCGCTGCCCAACGCACGTATCCTGATCCACCAGCCCTACAGTGAGACGGGGCGTGGTCAGGTCTCCGACCTGGAGATCGCGGCCAACGAGATCCTGCGGATGCGGTCGCAGCTGGAGGAGATGCTGGCCAAGCACTCCACCACGCCGATCGAGAAGATCCGTGACGACATCGAGCGGGACAAGATCCTGACCGCCGAGGAGTCGCTGGAATACGGTCTGGTCGACCAGATCGTCTCGACCCGTAAGACCTCGGTCGGCCTGGGCTGAAGCCCGGGTGGCCCGGCGCCCCTTGGACCAGTTAGGTCCAAGGGGGGCCCGAACCGGGGGCCCGGCAAGGTACCGTCATAGAGGGCTGGGGGCCGGCCCCCGGAAACATCAAGCGGAAAGCTCGCAGCGCAAGCACCCGGTTCCGCGGAGCAAAGCGGATCCAAGGCGAAGGGGAAGCACCTCGTGGCACGCATCGGTGACGGCGGCGACCTGCTCAAGTGCTCGTTCTGCGGGAAGAGCCAGAAGCAGGTGAAGAAGCTCATCGCGGGCCCTGGTGTGTACATCTGCGATGAGTGCATCGATCTCTGCAACGAGATCATCGAGGAAGAGCTGGCCGAGACCTCCGAGGTGCGGTGGGAGGAACTCCCCAAGCCGCGGGAGATCTACGAGTTCCTCGAGGGCTATGTGGTCGGCCAGGAGGCCGCCAAGAAGGCTCTGTCCGTCGCGGTCTACAACCACTACAAGCGGGTCCAGGCCGGGGAGAACGGCAGCCACAGCAAGGACGACGGCATCGAGTTGGCGAAGTCCAACATCCTGCTGCTCGGTCCGACCGGCTCCGGGAAGACCCTGCTCGCGCAGACCCTCGCCCGGATGCTCAACGTTCCCTTCGCCATCGCCGACGCCACCGCGCTCACCGAGGCGGGCTACGTCGGCGAGGACGTGGAGAACATCCTCCTCAAGCTGATCCAGGCCGCCGACTACGACGTCAAGAAGGCCGAGACGGGCATCATCTACATTGATGAGATCGACAAGGTGGCCCGCAAGAGCGAGAACCCCTCGATCACCCGTGACGTCTCCGGCGAGGGTGTGCAGCAGGCGCTCCTGAAGATCCTGGAGGGCACCACGGCCTCCGTTCCGCCGCAGGGCGGCCGGAAGCACCCGCACCAGGAATTCATCCAGATCGACACGACGAACGTGCTGTTCATCGTCGGCGGTGCCTTCGCCGGTCTGGAGAAGATCATCGAGTCGCGGGCCGGTGCCAAGGGCATCGGCTTCGGCGCCACGATCCGCTCCAAGCGCGAGATCGAGGCCAGCGACCAGTTCCAGGAGGTCATGCCGGAGGACCTGGTGAAGTTCGGGATGATCCCGGAGTTCATCGGCCGTCTCCCCGTCATCACCTCCGTCCACAACCTCGACCGCGAGGCGCTGCTCCAGATCCTGGTCGAGCCGCGGAACGCGCTCGTGAAGCAGTACCAGCGGCTGTTCGAACTCGACGGCGTGGAGCTGGACTTCGACCGCCCGGCCCTGGAGGCGATCGCCGACCAGGCGATCCTGCGCGGCACCGGCGCGCGGGGCCTGCGCGCCATCATCGAAGAGGTCCTGATGTCGGCGATGTACGAGGTGCCGTCCCGCAAGGACGTGGCCCGCGTCGTCATCACCGAGGACGTCGTCCACTCGAACGTCAACCCGACGCTGGTGCCCCGCTCGCGCGGCACCGAGCCGGGCGAGCGGCACGAGAAGAGCGCCTGAGCGCCCGTAGAGCGCGTACGAGAAGAGCCCCCGGTCCTCCCGGGGGCTCTTCTGGGTCCTGGGGGCCGCAGGGCGTCCTGCGGCCGGTTCAGGCGGGTTTGCGGGTGTCCTCGTAGATGCCCGCGGTCACCTTCGCGAAGGCTTCCACGTCGACGTCCGACGCGGTGGTGTTCTCCGCGTCGACGTCCAGCACCATCGCCGCGTCCGTCTCCTCCGCCCACGCGCACGCCGGAGCGTAGATCCGGTCGTACATCTTCACGACCTCGCAGTCGATGGCGGGCCCGTCCGCGCCGTCCGGCCGGAACGTCTTGCGCTCCTCCTCGACCGCCGGGGAACCCTCGCCGCCCTCGAACCCCTTGAACATCTGGTCCCGCACCGTGTCGGGGTCGTTGATCTCCCCGTACATGCCGGAGAACGCGAGCCCCGAGTTCTCGTCGTCGGCGCGCTTGTACTGGCCGAGGACCGAGGTCGCGCCCTCGGGCATGCTGCCCTGCACGCTGGTGCCCTCGTCCTTCAGCTCATCGGTGCCCTTGGCCAGGGTGTACGTGCCGTCGTCGAGCGACTTGGGGGTGACCAGGCGTATCGGCGCGGGACCGCTGTCGCCGCCGGACAGCACCACGGCGCCGGTGACGATCGCCCCCACCACCACGAGCCCCGCCGCCGACATCGCGATGATCTTGGTGCGATTGCGGCCCGGCGCGGGCCCGGGCGGCACCGGGTAGCCCGGCTGCGCAGCCTGTCCATACGGGCCCGCCTGCTGCGGATAGCCGTACCCCGGCGGGGGTGCCTGCGGATAGCCGTAACCCGGGTTCTGGGCGTACGGATTGGGCTCCGCGGACGGCTGCTGCCCCCCGCCGTACGGATTGGGCTGGGCGCCCCCGTACGGGCCGGGCCCGCCGCCCCCGTAGGGACCGGGCGGCGGCGGTGGCTGGTTGTGGCTCATGGGTGTAGGGGTATCCCTCCGGACGGTGGGCGGCGTATGGACGGGCGCGGCGCGGAACCGCTACTTGGGGATCTCGACGCGGACGTCCTTGCGCACCTTCGCGGTGATGCCCCCGGCCTGGTCGACCGACATGCCCCCACCGGAGATCACGGAGGCGGCGTCGGACACGATCACGAAGCCGACCGTGCTGTGGTCGCCCCACATGCAGATCGGAACGGTGAAGCCCTTGCTGCCCACACCGCTCGCGCTGGAGCCGGAGCCCGGGGTGAACTTGGCGTTCTGGCACTTGATGACGGCGTCGTCCGTCCCGGCGGGGGTCACCTTCTCCGGGCTGCCGACCAGTTCGGCCTTCCCGCCGCTGCTGTCGGTCGACGGGTCCTTGGTGGCCTCCTTCGCCATCTTCGCGAAGGCGCCGTCGACGACCGTCCCGGGGTCCTCCACCTCGCCCCAGACGCCCTTGAACTGCAACTGCTTCACGGACATCCCGGAGCCGGCCTTGTAGTTCGCGCCCGCGCCCTTCGGGTTCTGCACACCGAACTTCTCGAAGTCGCTGGTGTCGCTGGAGGTCATCGAGTCGTCGCTGCCATCCTGCTTGCTGTACTCGGTGGCCACCGTCTGCGGGGTGGTGAGCTTGTACCGCTTGCCGTCGTCGGCGACCGTGCCGCCGCCGTCGTCGCTGCTGCTGAACACCATCACGCCGCCGATCACCGCGGCCACCGCGACCACCGCGCCGATGGCTATCGCCAGGCCCTTCTTCTTGCCGCCGCCCTGGCCCGGGCCCGGCTGGTACGGCCCCGGCATGCCCGGCTGGCCGTACGGCTGCTGTCCGTAGGGCTGCTGACCGTACGGCGGCTGCTGCGGCTGGCCGTACGGGTTCGGGGGCTGACCGGGCTGACCGGGCTGGCCGGGCTGCGGATGACCATAGCCGGACTGCGGCGGCTGTCCGTACGGACCGGGCTGCTGGGGAGGCTGCTGCGGGTAGCCGTAGCCGGGCTGGCCGGCGGCACCGCCTTGTCCGTACGGACCCGGCTGCTGGGGCTGCTGGCCGTAGGGGCCCGGCTGGTTGTAGCTCATGCTGTTTCCCTCGTTAGGTTGTGCTCTTGTAGCTAGTTGTCGATTTCGACGCGTGCGTCCTCACGCACCTTGGCGGTCAGCTCCGCGGCGTCCTCCAGCGACATGCTGCCGCCGAGAACGGCCCCCGCCGGGTCCGCCATCACCGCGACGCCCAGGGTGCTCTTGTCGCCCCAGACGCACGCGGGTGCCTCCATGGATCCCTGATCCGACGTGAACTTCAGGGACTGGCACTTCATGACGTCCCCGTCGAAGCCGTCCGGAGAGAACTCCTGGGGGGTCCCCTTCGCCTGCGCGGTGCCGTTGTCCTGGAGCGCCTTGACGATGACCGCCAGCGCGAGGTCCGCGCCCCGCTCGGGGTCGGTCACCTCGCCCCAGACACCGGTGAACTTCAGCATCTCCTTGCCGTCGGTCTGGTAGTCGGCCGCCACCAGGTGCGGATCCTTGACCACCGGAACCTGCTGGAGGTCCTTCTTGCCCGCGGCCGACAGATCGCCGTCGTCCGTGCCGCTGCCCTGGCGCTGGTACTCCTCCGCGACCGTCTTCGGGGTCGTGAGCTTGTACGGCCCGCTGTCGCCGCCGAACAGCAGGAACCCGCCCGCCGTCAGCGCGCCCACGACCGCCAGCGCGCCCACCGCCATGCCGATGGTGCGGCCCTTGCCGCGGCCACCGGGCGCGGCGGGCGGCGTCGGCTGCTCGCCGTAGAAGCCCTGCTGCGGCTGACCCGGCTGGCCCGGCTGCGGCGCCTGCGGGGGCTGCTGGGCGTACGGGTTCGCCGGGGAGGCGTACGGGCCGCCGCCGTTGTACGGAGGGGGCGCCGCGTAGCCCCCGGGCTGCCCGGGCTGCGCCGGCTGCGGGTGACCGTAGCCGGTGGGCTGGGCATACGGATTCGGCACTGGCGGCTGGCCGGCGCCGTGAGGGCCCGGCTGTGCCCCGTAGGGGCCGGGCTGCGGCGGCGGCTGCTGATAGCTCATCGTGCCTCTCCTAGATGCGGCATGACAGGTCCCGAACATCCTTCCCGACGCGTCCCGGCGGCGTTGCGGCGGGGCCGCAACGGGTTCGTAACGGAGTCCGGTGGCCCTTTAGACTGCGGGGGTGACCGAGAACTCTCAGCAGCGCCCCGACAGCGGGCCGAACAGCCACCCTGAACTGCCGACCCAGTACGCGCCGGCCGACGTAGAGGGGCAGCTGTACGAGCGCTGGGTAGAGCGCGGTTACTTCGAGGCGGACGCCAAGAGCGGCAAGGATCCGTACACCGTCGTTATTCCGCCGCCCAACGTGACCGGATCGCTCCACCTGGGCCATGCCTTCGAGCACACGCTCATCGACGCGCTCACCCGCCGGAAGCGGATGCAGGGCCACGAGACGCTGTGGCAGCCGGGCATGGACCACGCCGGTATCGCCACCCAGAACGTGGTCGAGCGCGAGCTGGCCAAGGAGGGCCTGTCCCGCCACGACCTGGGCCGCGAGGCGTTCGTCGAGCGCGTGTGGCAGTGGAAGAACGAGTCCGGCGGGCAGATTTCGGGCCAGATGCGGCGGCTGGGCGACGGCGTCGCGTGGAACCGCGAGCGGTTCACCATGGACGACGGGCTGTCCAAGGCCGTCCAGACCATCTTCAAGAAGCTCTACGACGATGAGCTGATCTACCGCGCCGAGCGCATCATCAACTGGTGCCCCCGCTGCCTTACGGCCATCTCCGACATCGAGGTGGAGTACCAGGACGACGACGGCGAGCTGGTGTCCATCCGGTACGGCGAGGGCGACTCGTCGATCGTGGTCGCCACGACCCGCGCCGAGACGATGCTCGGCGACACCGCGGTCGCCGTCCACCCCGACGACGACCGCTACCGGCACATGGTCGGCACCGAGATCGAGCTGCCGCTCACCGGCCGCCGCATCCCGGTCGTCGCCGACGACCACGTCGACCCGGAGTTCGGCACCGGCGCGGTCAAGGTCACCCCCGCCCACGACCCGAACGACTTCGAGATCGGGCAGCGCCACGGCCTGCCGAACCTCAGCGTCATGGACGAGCACGCGGTGATCACCGCGCACGGCCCCTTCCAGGGCCTGGACCGGCTGGAGGCGCGCAGCGCCATCGTCGGAGCCCTGCGCGCCGACGGCCGGATCGTCGCCGAGAAGCGCCCGTACACCCACTCCGTGGGCCACTGCTCGCGCTGCAAGACCACGATCGAGCCGCGGCTGTCCATGCAGTGGTGGGTCAAGGTCGGCCCGCTGGCCAAGGAGGCGGGCGACGCCGTCCGCGACGGCCGGGTGAAGATCCACCCGGAGGACATGTCGAAGCGCTACTTCGACTGGGTCGACAACCTGCACGACTGGTGCATCTCGCGCCAGCTGTGGTGGGGCCACCGGATTCCGGTCTGGTACGGGCCGGACGGCGAGGTCGTCTGCGTCGGACCGGACGAGGAGCCCCCGAGCGGCGAGGGCTGGACGCAGGAGACCGATGTCCTGGACACCTGGTTCTCCTCGGGTCTGTGGCCGTTCTCCACGCTCGGCTGGCCCGAGCAGACCGAGAGCCTGGAGAAGTTCTATCCGAACTCGGTCCTGGTCACCGGCTACGACATCCTCTTCTTCTGGGTCGCCCGGATGATGATGTTCGGCCTGTACGCGATGGACGGCACCGCGCCGTTCCACACCATCGTGCTGCACGGCATGGTCCGGGACGAGAACGGCAAGAAGATGTCGAAGGCGTTCGGCAATGTCGTCAATCCCCTGGAGTGGATGGACCAGTACGGCTCCGACGCCGTCCGCTTCACCCTCGCCCGCGGCGCCAACCCCGGCGTGGACGTGCCGATCGGCGAGGACTGGGTCCAGGCGTCCCGTAACTTCGCCAACAAGATCTGGAACGCGACCCGCTTCGCGCTGATGAACGGCGCGACGGTCGAGGGCGAACTGCCCGCTCCCGAGCGGCTGTCGGCCACCGACCGCTGGATCCTGTCGCGGCTGAACGAGGTCGTCGCGGACGTCGACGCGTTCTACGACGACTACCAGTTCGCGAAGCTCTCGGACACGCTCTTCCACTTCGCGTGGGACGAGGTCTTCGACTGGTACGTCGAGCTGTCCAAGACCACCTTCCAGAAGGGCGGCGCGGAGGCCGACGCCTCGCGGCGCGTCCTCGGCGAGGTCCTCGACGTCACGCTGCGGCTGCTGCACCCGGTGGTCCCGTTCGTCACCGAGAAGCTGTGGACCGCGCTCACCGGTCAGGAGTCGGTCGTCATCGCCGACTGGCCGACGGACAGCGGCTTCCGCGACGAGGCCGCCGAGCGGGAGATCGAGAACCTTCAGCAGGTGGTCACCGAGGTCCGCCGGTTCCGCGCCGACCAGGGCCTCCAGCCCGGCCAGAAGGTCCCGGCCCGGCTCGAACTGTCCGGCACCTCGCTCGCCGCGCACGAGGACGCGATGCGCTCCCTGCTGCGCCTCCAGCCGGCCGGGGAGGGCTTCACCGCCACCGCCTCGCTGCCGGTGGCGGGCGCGACCGTGGCCCTGGACCTGTCCGGCGTGATCGACGTGGAGGCCGAACGCAAGCGGCTGGCCAAGGATCTCGCCGCGGCGGAGAAGGAGAAGGCGCAGACGACGGCCAAGCTGTCCAACGAAGGGTTCCTGGCCAAGGCGCCCGACCACGTGGTGGAGAAGATCCGCGTCCGGCAGACGACCGCCGAGGCCGACATCGCCAGGATCACCGCGCAGTTGGCGTCCCTGCCCCAGGGCTGACCCCCGACCGGTGCCCGAGCGCCCCCGTCCTTCACGGCGGGGGCGCTCCGTGCTTCGCGGCTCGGTGTGCGATGTCCCACAGTGGCCCGGGGGAAGCCCATCCACGGGCTCACTCGGGAACCCGTGGCCGTCTTCCGGGAGTTATCCACCCGTACGTCCCGGAAGGAGCTCCCCCCTCCCATGAACAAACCGCTGCGGCGCGCCTCGGTCTTCTCCCTGCTGCTCGTGCTGGTCCTGCTCGCCTGGGTCACCTATGTCCAGGTGGTGGAGGGCGGTGGGTTCCGGGACAACTCCCACAACGAACGCACGGCCATCAGCCAGTACGCGAATCCGCTGGGCAACATCATGGCCGGGGGCAAGCCCATCACCGGCTCCTCCGCCACCACCGGCGATCTGAAGTTCAAGCGGACCTATAAGGACGGGAAGGTCTACGCGCCGGTCACCGGCTATGCCTCGCAGTCGTACGGCAGCAACCAGCTGGAGGCCCTCGACCGGTCCGTGCTCGACGGCTCCGACACCCGGCTGAAGAACCCCCTCGAGGCGCTGACCCGGGAGCCGTCGAAGCCGGGCGACGTGATGACCACGATCGATCCGGCCGTGCAGAAGGCCGCGTACAAGGGGCTGGGGAACAACACCGGCGCGGCCGTTGCGCTCGATCCGGAGACCGGCAAGGTGCTCGCCCTGGCCAGCACGCCCTCGTACGACCCGAGTGCCTTCGCCGGGTCCGGCACCTCCGATCAGAAGGCCTGGCTGAAGCTGTCGAAGGACAAGGATCAGCCGATGCTGAACCGGGCGCTGCGCCAGACGTATCCGCCGGGGTCGGCGTTCAAGCTGGTGGTCGCGGCGGCCGCCCTGGAGGACGGGCTGTACTCGTCGGTGGACGAGCCGACCAAGAGCCCGGACCCGTACCGGCTGCCGGGCACGGTCACCGACATGAAGAACGAGAACGCGTCGGCGCCCTGCAAGAACGCGACGATCCGCACGGCCCTCCAGTACTCGTGCAATACGGTCTTCGCGAAGATGGCCGTGGACCTGGGCGAGTCCAAGCTGGGCGCCGAGGCCAAGAAGCTGGGCTTCGACGCCTCGGAGCTGGACATCCCGGTGCGCGCCGCCAAGAGCGTGTACCCGAGCGGCATGGACCGCTCGCAGACGGCGCTGACCGGCATGGGCCAGTTCGACGTGACCGCGACCCCGCTCCAGATGGCGATGGTGTCCTCGGCGATTGCGAACGACGGCAAGCTGATGAAGCCGTACGAGGTGGACCGTACGACGGACGGGAACGCCAGCGCGCTGGACCGCACCGACCCGCAGACCTTCACCCGGGCGATGGCGGGGTCCACGGCGCGGGAGCTGCGGTCGGCGATGCAGACGGTCGTGCAGAAGGGCACGGGCACCAACGCGAAGATCCCCGGGGTCGAGGTCGGCGGCAAGACCGGCACCGCGCAGCACGGCGAGAACAACAGCGGTAATCCGTTCGCGTGGTTCGTGAGTTACGCGGATGACGGCAGCGGCCACAAGGTCGCGGTCGCGGTGGTGGTCGAGGACAGCGACGCCCCGCGCGCGGACATCTCCGGTGGCGGCCTGGCCGGGCCGATCGCCAAGTCGATGATGTCCGCCGCCGTGGACGGCGGGGCGGCCTCCTGAGGGGGTGTCCCGAGCGGCCGTTCCGCGAGCGCGTGGGCGCTTCCTCGGCCTGTCAGGGGTCACTCGTAGACTGGTCCGTGTGAGCGAGCGCCCCCAGAACGAACCGGACGAACAGAACGAACCGGATGAATTCGACGAGATCGTCGGAGCCGAGACCGACCGCGACCCCGATCTGGCGGTGATCGAGGCCGGCAGTCGCACGCTGCGTGCGCAGTCCGGCCCGCCGGAGGGCGACGGCATTCCGGCCCGTCCCGCCGACCCCGAGCTGGACCGCGCGCTGCGCGAGGTGGAGGCGGAGCTGGCCACGCGGTGGGAGGAGACCAAGCTCGACCCCTCGCTGGTGCGCATCGAAGGGCTGCTGGACATCCTCGGCTCGCCGCACCGGGCCTATCCCTCGATCCACATCACCGGGACGAACGGCAAGACCAGCACCGCCCGCATGATCGAGGCGCTGCTGGGCTCCTTCGAGCTGCGCACCGGCCGCTACACCAGCCCGCACGTGCAGTCCATCACCGAGCGGATCAGCCTGGACGGGGCGCCGATCTCCGCCGAGCGCTTCATCGAGACCTACCAGGACATCGCGCCGTACATCGAGATGGTCGACGCCCAGCAGGAGTACCGGCTGTCGTTCTTCGAGGTGCTCACCGGCATGGCGTACGCGGCCTTCGCGGACGCGCCGGTGGACATCGCGGTCGTCGAGGTCGGCATGGGGGGCTCCTGGGACGCCACCAATGTGATCGACTCGGACGTCGCGGTGATCATGCCGATCTCCCTGGACCACACCGACCGGCTCGGCACCACTCCGGAGGAGATCGCGGCCGAGAAGTCCGGGATAGTGAAGCAGGACGCCACGGTGGTGCTCGCGCAGCAGCCCGTGGAAGCCGCGTCCGTGGTGCTCAAGCGCGCCGTCGAGGTGGACGCCACGGTGGCCCGCGAGGGCATGGAGTTCGGGGTGGTCTCCCGCGAGGTGGCGGTCGGCGGCCAGCTGCTGACGCTGCGCGGCCTCGGCGGCGAGTACCCCGAGATCTTCCTCCCGCTGCACGGCGCCCACCAGGCGCACAACGCGGCGGTCGCGCTGGCCGCCGTCGAGGCGTTCTTCGGCGTCGGCTCCCAGCACGCCCGGCCGCTCGACCTGGACACCATCCGCTCCGCCTTCGCCTCGGTCAGCTCGCCGGGCCGGATGGAGGTCGTGCGCCGCAGCCCGACCGTGGTGCTGGACGCCGCGCACAACCCCGGCGGCGCCCGGGCGGCGGCCGAGGCGGTCACCGAGGCGTTCGACTTCAGTCGGCTCATCGGCGTGGTCGGGGCCAGCGACGGCAAGGACGTTCGTGGGTTCTTGGAAGCATTTGAGCCGATTTTCGCCGAAATCGTGGTGACCCGTAATTCCAGCCATCGTGCGATGGACGCGGATGAGTTGGCCGGGCTCGCGGTCGAGGTGTTCGGTTCCGAGCGCGTGCAGGTCGAGCCCCGGCTGGACGACGCCCTGGAGGCCGCGATCACCCTCGCGGAGGAGGAGGGCGAATACGCTGGGGCGGGGGTGCTGGTCACCGGGTCGGTCATCACGGTCGGCGAGGCCCGGCTGCTTCTGGGAAAGGGCTGAAATGCGGACGCTGTGCGCCTCCACTCTGATCGGCGAGTTCTTCGTGATCGGCTTCGCCGGGCTGGTCGCGATGAAGGTGTCCGGCCTGTCGATGGGCACCGTGTGGACGGTCTGCGGCATCGCCATGGCACTGTGTGTACTGCTGTGCGGAATGCTGAGCCGTCCCGGCGCGGTGCAGATCGGCTGGGCCCTCCAGATCGGGCTGGTGCTGAGCGGCTTCGTCGTGACCACCATGTTCTTCCTCGGCGTGGTCTTCGCCGCGCTGTGGTGGGCCTCCGTCCACTTCGGCCGCAAGGTCGACCGGGCGAAGGAGCGGTTCGCCGCGGCCTCCGCCGCCTCGCCTGACGCTGCGTGACGTGGCCGACGATCACCCATGTAGCCTCAGCCGCACAGCTTCACCCGCATGCCAGTTCTTCCATGTCACTGCCAAAGGAGCCCGCACCGTGAGCCAGCGCACGCTCGTCCTTCTCAAGCCCGACGCCGTACGACGCGGACTGGTGGGCGAGATTCTCGGCCGGATCGAGCAGAAGGCGGACTGGACGATCTCCGCCCTGGAGCTGCGCCGGCTGGGTCGTGAGCTGCTGGAGCAGCACTACGCCGAGCACGTCGGCAAGCCGTTCTACGAGCCCCTGGTCGAGTTCATGTCCTCCGGGCCGGTCGTGGCGCTGGTCGTCGAGGGCGAGCGCGTGATCGAGGGAGTCCGGGCGCTGGCCGGTCCGACCGACCCGATCGCCGCGGCGCCCGGTTCCATCCGTGGCGATTTCGGCACCATCGTTCGGGAAAATCTGATCCATGCCTCGGACTCCGAAGAGTCGGCGGAGCGGGAAATCAAGATTTTCTTTCCCGGTCTCGCCTGATCCCACCTGATCTCGGCTTGATCTCACTCTGATCGATCATCAGGTGGTCACACCCCTGCTGACCTGGGGGCGGTCGAATTTCTCGGCCGCCCCTTGGCATATGCGGGCCGATCGGGGGAACGCATCTCCGCGACACGACGTCACCATTAGAGGGGGCGGGCTCGTGTTCTGCTGACAATGGCGGAGGACCCCCGCAGCGTGTTCGCGCGGGCGTGACTACGATGAAGCTTCCGCGCTCGCAGCGCACCACATCCTGCCGACCTCAAGCAAGCAATCGCTCCAGCAGGGAAGGCCTGACGTATCCTCATGGGGAACAACATGTCGTTCATCGGCCGTGACATGGCTGTCGACCTCGGGACCGCCAACACGCTGGTGTACGTCAGGGGCCGCGGGATCGTCCTCAACGAGCCATCCGTCGTCGCCATCAACACCAACACCGGCGGAATTCTCGCCGTGGGCGCCGAGGCAAAGAAGATGATCGGCCGCACCCCTGGCAACATCGTCGCCGTGCGTCCGCTCAAGGACGGCGTTATCGCCGACTTCGAGATCACCGAGCGGATGCTGCGGTACTTCATTCTGAAGATCCATAAGCGCCGCTATCTGGCCCGGCCCCGGGTGGTCGTGTGCGTTCCGTCCGGAATCACCGGAGTCGAGCGCCGCGCCGTCATCGAGGCGTCCACCCAGGCGGGCGCCCGCCAGGTGCACATCATCGAAGAACCGATGGCCGCGGCCATCGGTTCCGGTCTCCCGGTCCACGAGGCCACCGGCAACATGGTGGTGGACATCGGCGGCGGCACCACCGAGGTCGCCGTCATCTCGCTCGGCGGCATCGTCACCGCCCAGTCCATCCGGGTGGCCGGCGACGAGCTGGACAACGCGATCATCCAGCACATCAAGAAGGAGTACAGCCTCCTCCTTGGCGAGCGCACCGCCGAGAACATCAAGATCACGATCGGCTCCGCGTTCGAGAGCGAGGAAGAGGAGCACACCGAGATCCGCGGCCGTGACCTGGTCAGCGGGCTCCCCAAGACCGTCGTGATCTCCGCCGCCGAGGTCCGCAAGGCCATGGAGGAGCCGGTCAACTCCATCGTCGACGCGGTCAAGACCACGCTCGACAAGTGCCCGCCGGAGCTGTCCGGTGACGTCATGGACCGCGGCATCGTGCTCACCGGCGGCGGCGCGCTGCTCCGCGGCCTCGACGAGCGGCTGCGCCGTGAGACGGGCATGCCCATCCACATCGCCGAGGATCCGCTGGATTCGGTCGCGCTCGGCTCCGGCAAGTGCGTGGAGGAATTCGAGGCGCTCCAGCAGGTGCTGGACGCCCAGCCGCGCAGATGACAACCAGGCGGATCGGCCGTGCGGGCGGTGTGTCGCCCGTACGGCGCATCGGCGGATCCGCTGATATACAGGCATAAGGCTCCTTAAGGACCGGACGGCCACAACGAGATCGGGACCGGTCCGACTTCGACGAGGAAGGCACGTCGCCGCACGTGAGGGACACACGAGAGAGCCGGCTGCTCCTGGTGCTGCTGATCGCCATCGCGTTCGCACTGATCACGGTGGACATCCGCGGCGGCGAGGACTCGCCCCTCGACGGCGCCCGTCAGGCCGCCGCTTCCGCCTTCGGCCCGGTGGAGGACGGCGTCGCGAGCGCCGTCGATCCGGTCGGCAACGCCGTCGCCGCCGTCCGGGACTCCGACGCGCGGCACAACCGGATCAGTCAACTGGAGCAGGAGAACACCAGACTCAGGCAGCGGCTCGGCAGCGACGACCGCAACCGCGCCCGTTCCGTCGAACTCGACAAGCTGCGCCGGGTCGCGGGCACCGGCCAGTACGGCATCAAGGGCGCCGAGGTCATCGGCATCGGCGCCTCCCAGGGCTTCTCCTGGACCGTCACCCTCGACGTCGGCAGCGACGACGGCATCCAGCGCGACCAGACCGTCATCAACGGCGACGGACTCGTCGGCCGGGTCACCACGGTCGGCCCCTCCACCTCCACCGTGCTGCTCGCCATCGACCCCGACTTCACGGTCGGCACCCGGATGGAGAAGTCCAGCGAGCTGGGCTTCGCCACCGGACGCGGCGACCGCTCCCTGCACGTCCAGCTCCTCAACGGCAAGGCCAAGATCAAGAAGGGCGACCGGCTCGTCACCTTCGGCTCCCAGGCCGACAAGCCGTTCGTGCCCGGCGTCCCGGTCGGCAAGGTGGTCCGCGTCGACCCCACCGGCGGCGACCTCACCCGCACCCTCCAGGTGCGCCCCTACGTCCGCTTCAGCAGGCTGGACATCGTCGGCGTGGTCGTCCAGCCGCCGCGCTCCAACCCGCGCGACACCGTGCTGCCGCCCAAGCCCGCCAAACCCAAGCCGGCGCCCACGGTCACCGTCACGGCCACCCCCTCCGCCACCGCCACGAACCCGGCCGACAGGAGCTGACCGATGCTGCGCCTCAACCGTGTCCTCCTGTCCACCGTCCTCGTCGTCATCGCCCTCGTCGTCCAGATCTGCGTCCTCGCCCGGCTGCAACTCCCCGGCGCCGTCCCCGACCTGCTGCTGCTCGTCGTCCTCGGCCTCGCGCTGGTCTACGGCCACACCGGCGGCGCCCTGGTCGGCTTCGGCGCCGGGCTGCTCGCCGACCTCGCCCCGCCCGCCGACCACGCCGCCGGGCGCTATGCCCTGGTGCTGTGCGTGGTCGGCTATCTGGCGGGGCTCGCCAAGCCCGAGAGCGGCCAGCTCCGGTCGGCCGCCGGGCCGATGGCGGTGGTCGTCGCGGCGGCCATCGGCGCCACACTGCTGTACGCGGGGGTCGGCATCCTCGTCGGCGACGACGCGGCCCGCCATGTGGGCCTGGGCCAGCTGCTGTTCACGGCCGCCCTCTACGACCTGCTGCTGGCGCCCTTCACGGTGCCGCTGATCATGGGGCTGGCCAGACGCGGGGAGAACGACCGGATGGCCGACAGCACCGGCGGCACCGGCACCGAGGGCGGCACCCGCTGGATCACCTCGGCGGGCAGCGTCCGGGCCGGCCGGATGAGCCGGTTCCGTCGCCCCGGCCGGGCCGCCCGGTTCGGCGGCCAGGGCGGCGGCCTGCTGACGAAGGCGACGAAGCGGACCGGCCGCATCAAGGACGGCCGCATCAAGCTCAAGGGGGTCAAGCGCCTGTGAGCACAGCCCTCCCGCCGACCCCCGCCGCTCTTCCGCCGACCGCCGCCCTCCGGTCGCCCGCAGCCCTCCCGTCTCCCGCCTCCACCCTCAACGGAGCGCCATGAGCAATATCCCGGAGACCGGACGGACTCCCCGGGTCACCGTCCGCCTCGTCGCCATCCAGATCCTCGTCTTCTCGCTCCTGCTCACCCTCGGCGGACGTCTCTGGTACCTACAGATCCGCAACGGCGACGAATACACCGAGAAGGCCGCCAACAACCACGTCCAGCAGGTCGTCCACCCGGCCGTGCGCGGCTCGATACTGGACGCCCGCGGGGTGCCCCTCGCCGACAACGAGACCCGGCTCGTGGTCTCCGCCAGCCGCACCGCGCTGATGAAGGAGCCCGACGACGGCGAGGCCGTCCTCACCCGGCTCGCGGGCGTCCTGAACATGAAGCCCAAGGACGTCCAGGACAAGGTCCGGCTGTGCGACGCCGAGACCCCGCAGCCCTGCTGGAACGGCTCCCCGTACCAGCCCATCCCGATCACCGACGAGGCCAGCGCCAAGCAGGCGCTCCAGATCCGCGAGCGCGAAGAGGACTTCCCCGGGATCAGCGCCGAGCCCACCGCCGTGCGCCGCTACGCCGCCCCGGCCGGTTCCAACGCCGCTCAGGTGCTCGGCTACCTCTCGCCGGTCACCGATGAGCAGATCAAGAAGGCCGAGCACACCAAGTCGCCGCTGCTCCGCTCCGACCAGGTCGGCTCCAACGGGCTGGAGAGCGAGTACGACAGCAAGCTGCGCGGCAAGGCCGGGGTGACCCGCTACGAGGTCGACAACCTCGGCCGCGTCATCGGCCAGCGGGAGAGCCAGCAGGCCCGGCCCGGTGACAACGTCGTCACCAGCCTCGACGCACGCGTCCAGGCGGTCGCGGAGAAAGAGCTGGACCAGGCGATGAAGGACGCCCGCAAGCAGTACGACCGGAACACCGGCACGAAGTACAAGGCGGACTCCGGCTCGGTCGTCGTCATGGAGGCCAAGACCGGCCGGGTGGTGGCGATGGCGTCCAACCCGGCCTATGACCCCAACGCCTGGGTCGGCGGCATCTCCGGCAAGGACTACAAGAAGCTCACCGGCAAGGACAGCAACTACCCGCTGCTGAACCGGGCGATCCAGGGCCAGGCGGCCCCCGGCTCGATCTTCAAGGTGATCCCGACGACCGCGGCGGTCAACGCCGGGTACGGCTTCGACGGGCCCTACGCCTGCACCAGCTCGTTCAACATCGGCGGCCAGGTCTTCAAGAACTTCGAGTCCGAGAACCACGGCGGGATCAGCCTCGGCCGCGCGCTGGAGGTCTCCTGCGACACCGTCTTCTACCGGCTCGCCTACGAGCAGTGGAAGAAGGACGGCGGCAACAAGCCCAAGAAGCACCCGGGGGACTGGTTCTACAAGACCGCCCATCAGTTCGGCCTCGGCAAGGAGACCGGCGTCGACCTCCCCAACGAGGTCAGCGGCCGGGTCCCGGACCGCCAGTGGAAGAAGGACTTCTGGAAGGCCAACAAGGACGCCTGGTGCAAGAACGGCAAGAAGGACGGGAACTACACCCAGCGGCTGTCCTACGAGAACTGCCTCGAGGGCATGAAGATGCGCGCCGGTGACTCCGTCAACTACTCGATCGGCCAGGGCGACACCCTCGTCACCCCGATCCAGATGGCCACCATCTACGCGGCGATCAGCAACGGCGGCACGCTCTACGACCCGACCGTCGGCAAGGCGATCGTCAGCCCGGACGGCAAGCACATCCAGGAGATCAAGCCCAAGTCCCACGGCAAGCTGCCGATGAAGGGCGACACTCACGACCGGATCGACAAGGCGCTCGCGGGCGTCGCCACCCGGGGCACCGCCGCCTGGCGGTTCCAGGGCTGGCCGCAGGACAAGATCCCGATGCACGCCAAGACCGGTACCGCGGAGGTCTACGGCAAGCAGACCACCTCGTGGTTCGCGACGTACACCAAGGACTACTCGGTCGTCATGACGATCTCGCAGGGCGGCACCGGCTCCGGCGCCTCGGGTCCGGCCGTGCGCAAGATCTACAACGCGCTGTACGGGGTCGACGGCAAGGGCAAGATCAACGAGAAGAAGGCGCTGCTGCCCAAGCCGCAGACCGACCTCCCCAAGATCTCCTCCGACGGCTCGATCGAGGCCCAGCCGGTGGGCAAGCCGTTCGCCCTGCTCGGCGACACCCGGCGGCGGGGAGGTGCGCAGCAGTGAGCGCGTCCACCCACGGCTACTCCGTCCCCCGCTTCACTCCCGAGCGCGGCACCTGGCGCAAGCTCATGGCGCGCGACTCGCTGCTGCGCCGCCTGGACTGGGTGCTGCTGCTCACCTGCCTCGCGCTGTCCGCGATCGGCGCGGTGCTGGTGTACTCGGCGACCCGCAACCGCACCGAGCTGAACCAGGGCGATCCGTACTACTTCCTGGTCCGGCACGCCCTGAACACCGGCATCGGGCTGCTGCTCGCGATCGGCACCGTCTGGCTCGGCCACCGCACCCTGCGCGGCGCGGTGCCGGTGCTGTACGGGCTGTCCGTCATCCTCGTCCTCGCCGTCCTCACCCCGCTGGGCTCGACCATCAACGGCGCGCACGCGTGGATCGTGATCGGTGCCGGGTTCTCCCTCCAGCCCGGCGAGTTCGCCAAGATCACGATCATCCTGGGCATGGCGATGCTGCTGGCCGCGCGCGTCGACGCGGGCGACCGGCTCAGTCCCGACCACCGCACGGTCGTCCAGGCGCTCGGCCTGGCCGCGCTGCCCATCGCGATCGTGATGCTGATGCCGGACCTCGGCTCGGTGATGGTCATGGCGGTGATCGTGCTCGCGGTGCTCCTCTCCTCCGGCGCGTCCAACCGCTGGATCGCCGGGCTGATCACCACCGCGGTGCTCGGCGCGCTGCTGATCTGGCAGCTGCACGTCCTGGACCAGTACCAGATCGACCGCTTCGCCGCCTTCGCCAACCCCGCCCTGGACCCGGCGGGCGTCGGCTACAACACCAACCAGGCGCGCATCGCGATCGGCTCGGGCGGTCTCACCGGCAAGGGGCTCTTCCACGGCACCCAGACCACCGGCCAGTTCGTGCCCGAGCAGCAGACGGACTTCGTCTTCACGGTCGCGGGGGAGGAACTGGGCTTCCTCGGCGCGGGCCTGATCATCGTGCTGCTGGGCGTCGTCCTGTGGCGCGCCTGCCGGATCGCCCGGGGCACCACCGAGCTGTACGGGACGGTCGTCGCGGCCGGGATCATCGCCTGGTTCGCGTTCCAGTCGTTCGAGAACATCGGGATGACGCTGGGCATCATGCCGGTGGCCGGTCTGCCGCTGCCGTTCGTCTCGTACGGCGGCTCGTCGATGTTCGCCGTATGGATCGGGATCGGACTGCTCCAGTCCATCAAGGTGCAACGCCCCGTATCGGCCTGACCCGCGCCGAGGGACCTCCCGCCGAGGGCGCCGGGCGACTACATTCAGGCCATGGTGGACATGATGCGGGAGATCGAACGCAAGTACGAGACCACCGATGGTGACGCCGGGACCGGCGGCCTGCCCGAGCTGGCCGGGGTCGCCGGGATCGCGCAGGTGAGGGACCGGGGCGTCGTCACACTCGACGCCACGTACTACGACACCCCCGGGCAGCGGCTCGCCGCCGACGGCATCACGCTGCGCCGCCGCACCGGGGGCGACGACGCCGGCTGGCACCTCAAGCTGCCGGTGGGCCCGGACGTACGGGACGAGATCCGCGCCCCGCTCTCGGACACGCTGCCCGCCCACCTCGCGGGCCTCGTACGCTCCCGCACCCGCGGCACCGGCCTGGTACCCCTCGTCCACCTGCTGTCGGAGCGGAATGTCCGGCACCTCGTGGACGACGACGGCACGCTGCTCGCCGAGCTGTCCGCCGACACCGTCACCGCGCGCCGACTGGCCCCGGCCCCCAGTGACCCGGTGAGCTGGACCGAGGTCGAGGTGGAGCTGGCCGAGGGCGGTGACCCCGTGCTGCTCGACACCCTGGAACCGCATCTGACGGACGCCGGGCTGCGCCGTGCCGACCTCCCCTCCAAGCTCGCCCGCGCCCTGGCCGAAACCGGCCCGCGCGAGGGCGGACAGAAGAAGGCCGGTCGGAAGCCCGGAAAGAAGCCCGGCAAGAAGAAGGCCGGAGAGAAGGCCGCAGGAAAGAAGAAGGCCACGGCCACCGCCGGTGACATCGTCCTGGACTACGTACGCCGCCAGATCACCGCGATCGTCACCCTCGACCCCGCCGTGCGCCTGGACACCTACGACTCCGTGCACCGCATGCGGGTCGCCACCCGCCGGCTGCGCAGCGTCTTCCGCTCGTACCGCAAGGTCCTGGACCGCACCGTCACCGACCCCATCGGCGCCGAGCTGAAGTGGCTGGCCGCCGAGCTGGGCATCGACCGGGACCGCGAAGTGCTCACCGCGCGCATCGGCGAACGGCTCGCCGAGGTGCCCGTCGAACTGCGGCTCGGCCCCGTCGCCGCCCGACTGGAGATCTGGTCGCACGCCCGCCGCACCGGTTCGCGCGACCGGCTGATCGGCGTCCTCGACGGCGAGCGCTATCTCGCGCTGCTCGACACCCTCGACGCGCTCCTGACCGATCCGCCGCTGCGCCGGGCCGCCGCCCGCCCGGCCGCCGAGGTGATCCGCAAGGCCGTGCTGCGCGACTACGAACGGCTCGCGGACCGCCTGGAGCCGGTCCTGGACGCCCCCTCGGGGCCCGAGCGCGACGTCGTCCTGCACGAGGCCCGCAAGGACGCCAAGCGCGCCCGCTACGCCGCCGAGGTCGCCCGCCCGGCGCTCGGCGCGCCCGCGAAGGCGTTCGCGGGGCTGATGACCGAGGTGCAGGAGCTGCTCGGCGACCACCAGGACAGCGTGGTCGCGCGGGAGGCGCTGCGCGAGCTGGCCGTCCAGGCGCAGGCGGCGGGGGAGTCCACCTTCACCGTCGGCCTGCTCTACGGCCGCGAGGAGGCCCTCGCGGCCGCCCGCGAGCGTGAACTGCCCGGTTTGTGGGCCGAGGTCTCCCGCCGGGAGCACCGGGCGGCGCTGGAGAGCCGACCGTAGAGCCGGCCGTGGCGATCCGGCCCGGACGGGACCGGTACGCTTGAGGGTCACCCCTGTCCGCGCACGAAGGTTACTGATGTCTGTCGAGTCGGTCTTCCCACAGCTTGAGGCCCTGCTCCCCCATGTGCAGAAGCCGATCCAGTACGTGGGCGGCGAGCTCAACTCCACGGTCAAGCCGTGGGACTCCTGCGATGTCCGCTGGGCGCTCATGTACCCGGACGCCTATGAGGTCGGGCTGCCCAACCAGGGCGTCATGATCCTCTACGAGGTGCTCAACGAGCGCGAGGGTGTGCTCGCCGAGCGCACGTACAGCGTCTGGCCGGACCTCGAAGAGCTGATGCGCGAGCACCAGGTGCCGCAGTTCACCGTGGACGCGCACCGCCCGGTGTCCGCCTTCGACGTCTTCGGCGTCTCCTTCTCGACCGAGCTGGGCTACACCAACCTGCTCACCGCGCTCGACCTCGCCGGTATCCCGCTGGACGCCGCCGACCGCACCGTGGACCACCCGGTCGTGGTCGCGGGCGGCCACGCCGCGTTCAACCCGGAGCCCATCGCGGACTTCATCGACTGCGCGGTGATCGGCGACGGAGAGCAGGCCGTCCTGGAGATGACCGAGATCATCCGCGCCTGGAAGGCCGAGGGCCGTCCGGGCGGCCGCGACGAACTGCTCTTCCGCCTCGCCCGCACCGGCAGCATCTACGTGCCGAAGTTCTACGACGTGGAGTACCTGGCCGACGGCCGGATCTCCCGCGTCGTGCCGAACCGCTCGGGCGTGCCGTGGCGCGTCTCCAAGCACACCGTCATGGACCTCGACGAGTGGCCGTACCCGAAGCAGCCGCTGGTGCCGCTCGCCGAGACCGTGCACGAGCGGATGTCGGTGGAGATCTTCCGCGGCTGCACCCGCGGCTGCCGCTTCTGCCAGGCGGGCATGATCACCCGCCCGGTGCGCGAGCGTTCCATCACGGGCATCGGCGAGATGGTCGACAAGGGCCTCAAGAACACCGGTTTCGAGGAGGTCGGCCTGCTGTCGCTCTCCTCCGCCGACCACACCGAGATCGGCGACATCGCCAAGGGCCTCGCCGACCGGTACGAGGAAGACAAGATCGGCCTGTCCCTCCCGTCGACCCGGGTGGACGCCTTCAACATCGACCTGGCCAACGAGCTGACCCGCAACGGCCGCCGCTCGGGTCTCACCTTCGCCCCCGAGGGCGGCTCCGAGCGCATCCGCAAGGTCATCAACAAGATGGTCTCGGAAGAGGACCTCATCCGTACGGTGTCCACCGCGTACGGCAACGGCTGGCGGCAGGTGAAGCTGTACTTCATGTGCGGTCTGCCGACCGAGACCGACGAGGACGTGCTCCAGATCGCCGAGATGGCGACCAAGGTGATCGCCAAGGGCCGTGAGGTGTCCGGCAAGAACGACATCCGCTGCACCGTCTCGATCGGCGGGTTCGTCCCCAAGCCGCACACCCCGTTCCAGTGGGCGCCGCAGCTCAGCGCCGAGGACACCGACGCCCGGCTGGAGAAGCTGCGCGAGCGGATCCGCGGCGACAAGAAGTACGGCCGCTCGATCGGCTTCCGCTACCACGACGGCAAGCCCGGCATCGTCGAGGGCCTGCTGTCGCGCGGCGACCGCCGGGTGGGCGCGGTCATCCGCGCCGTCTACGAGGACGGGGGCCGCTTCGACGGCTGGCGCGAGCACTTCTCCTACGACCGCTGGATGGAGTGCGCCGAGCGCACCCTGCCCGACTTCGGGCTGGACGTCGACTGGTACACCACCCGCGAGCGCACCTACGAGGAGGTCCTGCCCTGGGACCACCTCGACTCCGGTCTCGACAAGGACTGGCTGTGGGAGGACTGGCAGGACTCGCTCGACGAGACCGAGGTCGAGGACTGCCGCTGGACCCCGTGCTTCGACTGCGGCGTCTGCCCGCAGATGGACACGTCCATCCAGATCGGTCCCACCGGCCGCAAGCTGCTGCCGCTCTCGGTCGTGAAGTAGCCCTCGGGCGAGGTAGCCCTCGGGCAACCGGCCGGTCACAAAGTACGCTGGAAGGCGCACGGGCCGCACAGGCCCGTGCGCCGACAAGCGAAGAAGCACAAGGAGACAGTCCCCTGGGCAAGCGACAGCCCGAAGGCCCGCCGCCCGCACCCGCGGTGCAGCGCATCCGTTTGCGTTACACCAAGCGCGGCCGCCTCCGGTTCACCAGCCACCGCGACTTCCAGCGCGCCTTCGAGCGGGCGCTGCGCCGCGCCGAGGTGCCCATGGCGTACTCGGCGGGCTTCACCCCGCACCCCAAGGTGTCGTACGCCAATGCCGCACCCACCGGCACCGGCAGTGAGGCCGAGTACCTGGAGATCCAGCTCACCGAGGCGCGGGACCCCGAGACGCTGCGGGCGCTGCTCAACGAGTCGCTGCCCGACGGGCTCGACATCACCGACGCCGTCGAGGCCCGCACCTCCGGGCTCGCCGACCGGCTCCAGGCGTCCGTGTGGGAGATCCGGCTCGACCGGGTCGCCCCGGCGGAGGCCGAACGGGCCGTGGCGGCCTTCCTGGAGGCCGAGACCGTCGAGGTCGAGCGCCGGACGAAAAACGGCATGCGCACCTTCGACGCCCGCGCCGCGGTGGCCCGCCTGGAAGCGTCCGCAGGTCGGGGCGATAGGCCTGGCGACGGTGGCTGTGCGATACTGCGGCTGGTAGTACGGCATCTGACACCTGCCGTGCGACCCGACGACGTCCTGTCCGGTCTCCGCGCTACGGCCGACCTGGCGCCGCCGGTCCCCGCAGCGGTGACCAGGCTGGCGCAGGGGCTGCTCGATGAGGAGTCCGGCACGGTGACCGACCCGCTCGCGCCCGATCGCGAGGCAGTTCAGGCCGCCCCACCCACGGCCGCCGAGCTGACCGCCGCGATGGTGGCGCCGGAAGGTTCCGCGTAAGGACCGCCGTCGATGCGCCGCCCAGGCACTTGGGAGCCACCCGGGTCCGGCAGGCGCACTGACCAGGAGACTTTCGCCGGTCCCGGCCCTGAAAACCGGCCCGGCGAGCGATACGACAGCTCCCGTGCGGCGCCCGCGCCCCGGACGGCGGAACCCGCGCAGCGCGCGGGGCCCGGCCGGAAGCAGGCGCGGCGCCCGGGAGCGTGACGGGAGAACCGCCCGCATGCTCGAGCCCATTGAGCCGACCGAACCTATCCAGCCCCAGGCACAAGCCGCGCCGCGCGCCGCCGGCGCCGGGGATTCCACCTCACCCAGCGACACCCTGCCGCCGCGCCGCCGTCGTGCGGCCTCCCGCCCCGCCGGTCCGCCGGTGGGCGCCGCGAGTGGCGCCGAGGTGACCACGCCCGCCGTCCCGGCCATACCGGCCGAGTCGATCGCCGCCGGTGCCGCCGTGGCCGCCGCCGAGGCGTCCGGCGCCTCCGACGCCTCCGCCGCCTCCGACGGTGACACCGTTTCCGCCGCTCCGCCCGCCCGTGCGCGCCGCCGGGCCACGCGCAGGACCGCCGCACCGGCGGGTGCGCCGGAGGTCGCGGAGACCGTGGTTCCGGCGGAGGCCGCCGAGCCGTCCGAGCCCGCCGAGGCCCCGGC